>CAYOEI010000451.1:0-2608 GCA_964402825.1 uncultured Hyphomicrobiaceae bacterium | reverse complement strand
TCACCGGGTTGCCCGATGGCTTTGAAACGCATTGTCTGCTGGGCAATCACGAAGTGATTCTGCTCACTTTTCTGGACCGGCCCGGGACGCTTGGGCACTGGTTCTCAAACGGAGGGGAGGCGACGCTGGCGTCATATGGCGTGACCGCGCCCGAAGACTTTGAATCGCTCGATGCCGCCACCCTCTGCCGGGACGATTTCGCCGCCGCTCTGCCCAAACGCCATCTGAAATTCCTGAACGCTCTTGAGCTGCATTATTCGTGTGGAGATTACCTGTTTGTCCATGCCGGGTTGCGGCCAGGTGTGAAACTCAAGAAGCAGGATCCAAAGGATCTGGTCTGGATTCGGGATGAGTTCCTTGACAGCGGCGAGGATTTTGGCGCGGTGGTGGTTCACGGCCATACGCCAGGACGCATGCCGGTGATACGCTCAAACCGCATCGGGATCGACACGGGCGCCATCGTCAACGGGCGGCTGACCGCAATCAGATTGCATGAGAAGAAACGCAATTTCCTGAGCGCCGGGTAATCAGGGTCTAGTACTTCAGGCGTCCGCTTTTTGCTTGCTCGATGTCAGTCCCGAAAGCCTGTCGGACAAGCTCTTGCGCCGCTTGACGGATCGTTTCTTCTTCCGCCAGGACGATGCGCGTTTCGGCTTCGGATGGCTCTGCTTTTTGTCTTTTGCGGGAGGCGTTTCGCTGTCTTGCACTTTCGCGGCGGCAGGTTTCTGATCTGATTGTTCATGCTCCGAAGCAGGCGTGTCGCCCAGCATGAGTGCGGTGAGGTGCTGTATTTCACTGCGCAATTTCGCCGCGTCCGCAATCTCGACCTCGGTGAGCTGCGCCATGTCCTGCCGCAAACGCGACAGCTCCGCGTCAACCTTGCCCTTTTCCTTGGCGAGTTCTGTGTATTTTTCGTCCACATCGACGCTTCTGCCGAACTTTTTCAACTGACTGCCAGCGCCAGCTTCAAGCGTTGAGCGCAGAGTCGCAATCTCCTGCTCCTGCCGGCGAACTATTGATTGGGTAAGGGTCAGGGATTCGCCCTGGTTGACGAAAGCGCGCGCACGATCCGCCAGTTCCTGATCGCGGGTGACGATTATAAGGTTCAACTCTTCGATTTGCGCTTCCAGCTCGGGGAGACGCTTCTTAACGGTCTGTTCCAGCACCAGCTCTGCTTTTGAGCGCTCGGTAAGGGTTGTTTCCAGCCCGGCAATTACGGTTTTCAGTTTGCCGATCTCAACATTGTGCATGTTGCGCTCCATGAGGTGGCGCGCCGCCCTGTCCCTGGCTTTCTCAAGCTCCAGCTCCAACCGCCGCTGCTTAACGGCCGATTCCGCCCGGATGTGGTCCTTGTCCGCGTTGATGTCCGCCACCGAGATAGGCATCGTGGCTTCCAGCCTGGCGGTGGTGAGCCGGACAGCACGCCGCCACGCCGCCGGCGCAATCATAAGCGCCAGCAGGCTTGCGGTTACAAAGCCGAGAGCGATAAGCAGTAATGTTTGAATCATGCGGAATGCGAGCCTCTATTAATGTCCTACCGCTTCGCTACATGAGGACGCGTTATTAATGTCCTACCGTTTGGCTAATTGAGGATCCTTTGCATAACAGGAGATGCGCCGTAGAGAGTGCCATCAGATGGACCATATTGCCAGAGCCCATACTGCCCGCCCAATAATCCGGATCGCTAAAAAAATGAAAAATAGCGGGAGGATATGCCGGAAAACCGGCCAAATGATTCCGGATAAAGAAGTAAGGGTCTAGAACGGGTTCCAGGTCGGTTTGCGGGTGAATTTGAGATAACCGACATTTGCGCCCAGCCGCAGGCCTATCCCTGAGCGTATGGGCGCCAGAGTCACGTGATCGCGTTTCTGGTAAGTGAGCCCCACGCCACCGATAAAGTAAGCCGATCCGTCGATCCCGCCGAACCTGCCATAGACATCATCGACCGAACGCAGATTATAAACCAGCACCAGGGTTTTTGAGCCTTCCGCGCCAAAATCATAGCCGATCGAAGGGCCCTGCCAGAAAATTTTGTGCTTACCCGCATCCTTGGTGTGCAGCACGCCTTCGCCATAACGCAGTCCGGCGACGAAGGCGGCGCCTGCTTCTTCGCCAAGGATATAGCCATTGGGCCGTCCGGACTTGGAAAAGGCATATTCGATTACCCGGGCAAGGCCGGTCGATATACGGCCAAAAAAGCGGTGTCCCGTATTGAGGATTTCATCTGAAGAGAAAGTGTTTTCTTCGCTTCGCGCCGGTGCGCCGGCGAGGGGAGCGCTTTGATAGGGCTGGCCTTGATAAGGCTGGGATTGCGGGTAGGCCTGCTGGCCTTGTGAGCTTTGAGCGCCGGGTGTCAGAGGGGTCGGAGCGCCTTGAGTAAGCGCCGGGGCGGTGAGGCCGAGGGATGCCAATATAGTCACGGTGAAGAACGCGGTGAGTGTCTTCATCGTTGCAATTTTGTGAATTGGGTGAGCTTTGCGCATGGGTTGATCTGCTCCACTTACCGTCTGGTCTGGTTTCCTGATCCGATGGCGTGTTCTGAAAAAAACGGCGCATCTCCTGTTATGCAAAGGATCCTCAATTAGCCAAACGGCAGGACATTAATAAC
>CAYOEI010000450.1:0-2936 GCA_964402825.1 uncultured Hyphomicrobiaceae bacterium | reverse complement strand
GCCTCGCCTTTATAGCCCGCCGGCAGGAACAGGTACTTGCCGCCCTTGGCTTTGTCGCTGCCTGTGGGACCCACGTCAGCATCCGGACGCATCCATGCGTCGACGAGGGTCCCGAAGAACGATGTCTTCTCTGAGGCGGGTGGAATCTCCACGACCAGCGGACCGTCCTTGGTAGTAAGTGCTGCAACAACGTATGGCGTCACGTCGTTCGCGGTGAGGAAGCCATGCTTCGATGTCATCGGCTGGCTGAGTGAGACCACATCGCCGACCTTGCCACCGAGATCGCGGATGATGCTGTTGGCGATGTCCCAGGTGCTGACCGCAGGCATCGCCCAGATTGCGGCTTGACAAGAGCGCTGCACAGCAATCTTGCGTGAGATGTCCGACATTTCGGCAGATGCCGCCATGGCGGTTCCACCCATAGAGCTGGCGACTTTTATGCCAAGCAGACCGGCCTGCCTGAGCAGACTTTCGGCTTCCGGCATTGCCTTGATGCACGACTTGGTAAGCCGTGCCTTGTTCTTGTCGAGGCACCGGTACAACCGGCCGCTGCCGGCTTTAATGCCGGAGCAGAACTGGGCAATATCGGACCCGCAGCCACTCTGGTCTTTCAGGAATTGAAGCCGCTCTTCGATTGAGACCTGAGCCTGGGCCTGATGCGGTATCCATGCCAGTGTCAGGCAAATAGCCAAGAGAATGCCTAGCTTTAAAATACTTGAAGTTTTTCTCATCGACCGCGCTCCAATAGATAGATCCGGTTTCACACCCGATATTATATTTCTTGGAGGGTTATCTGGAAGATGCCAATTGGGGTAGCTAAGAGGCAGAAATTGTCACTAAAGTGATAGACTTCAAGAGCGTCAGCGGTCCAAATGCAGAATCTCCGCTTTCGGAGGCAAAGCGGATTCTGAGAGGGGCGGTCGACTGCTTCAAGCATTTTACCCAAAACAGACATTCGCGGTTGGTGATCGGAGGCAAGACAGACTAATTTTCTAACCGCTACGCGAATCAGGGTCGGGCAATATCAATACACCCATATGGCTGTCAGGAATGAGGCAATCAGTAGAGGCGCCAAAATGGACCGGCTCTGCAACCTCGAGAGACCAATCCTGGCCAAGAGTTGATATTGCAGGCAGTGATGGTCACTGCCGGTCACTGTTCCCGTTTGCTACCGTCACAACGGAGAGATGCTTTTGAACCATAAGCTTATCAATGTTTGGGACCCGTATGTGCGGATGTTTCATTGGGCTTTGGTCACATCTTTTTTCGTCGCATATTTAACTGAGTTCGATGTCCTAAGCCTTCACAATTCGGCTGGTTATGTCGTCTGCATATTGCTTCTATTCCGCGTTTATTGGGGATTTTTCGGTCCACGCTACGCCAAATTCTCTGACTTCACATATTCTCCCAAAGCAGTCTTGATGTATTTAAGCGCGCTTGTCCGCCGTGACGCCAAAAGGTTTAAAGGTCACAATCCAGCGGGCGGCGCGATGGTCTTGGCATTCTTGATCATGTTGGCGCTCACCTGCATTTCCGGTTTGGTATTGTATGGGCTGGAGGGAGCGGCTGGTCCGCTTGCATTCCTCCACGGGCGGTTTCCAAGTGAAGTTGACGACTGGTTTGAGGAAATCCACACATTGCTTTCCAATGCGGTCACTGTGATGATCGTCGTGCATGTCATTGGGGTCGTATGGAGTTGTTTTCTACATCGGGAGAATCTCATCAAATCGATGATCAACGGTAAGAAACGAACCTGATTGAAAACCGATCGCAAAAGCGAATCTGCATCACTGAGCCATGTGAAGTGAGTCCGCTAATGGGGATAAAGCGAACATCCCGGACTGTGTGGTTTCATGTCCGCTTTTGCGGGTATGAGCGGACATTCTCTGGCAGACCCCTACTGGAACAGTTTCTTCAGCACGTCTTCAGGCTTCACCTGCGGGCCCTGAGGCTGATTACCGCCACCCAGAATGCCCTGCAGGAGCTGGTTCACATCCTCTTTATTTTTCAGTTTCTTGAACAGCTTGCCGAGCTTCTTCACTGTGTCCTTGGTGAGTTCGGGATCACGCAGCAAACGTTCCAGATCGGGCACGATGTTCGGCTTGGCCCAGGGCCCTGTGATCCTGACGGGTATGGCGATCCCCTTCCGGTCATCGATCGCACCCTGCCCCTGAAGGGTGCCGACAATCCTGGGCAACGCCGCATAGTCGATGCGCTCACGGCCCAGATCGACATTGCCCTCGCCCGTTAAACGAATGAGCGGTCCCACCAGTTTGAGGTCCTTGTTGTAGGCGATACCCTGCTGCGCGACGAAGCTGGCGGAAAGTGAGCTGAAGTCAGTCTTCTCGCGCTCGTTCGTTTTCCACCCCGTAAGCTTGCCCCGTTTCAGCCCGCGAATCATGGCGGGAATATTGATGCCCTCGATCGCGCCATTGGAAAAAACCAGCCGCCCCTGCCCCCGCATCGAGCGCACCAGCTCACTTTGCGATCGCCCGGTGCCGGACAAGGAGATAGATATGTTGGCGCGCCCGGAAACCCACTTGAAACCTATCGCGTCCTTGAGCAGTGGCAGGGCGGAGATGGAGTTCAGGTTAAACTGCACGGCGACAGCAGGAACTGACCGTGCACCGTTGATGGTTACCTGGCCTGTGCCCGCACCCGAATAGAGCGCCACCCTGGTAAGATCGGCGCTCAGCACGCCGCTCTTGAGCGTCGCGGTGAGAGCGCTCTTCCCGGTCTTTATTTTCTGGTAGTGAATCGCGCCGGTGATGAGCTTCACATCCGCATCGACCGCACGCAGACCGGTAATGTCCATGGCGCGCTGGCTCCAGGCGCGCACCTGGGGGGGCGGGTTCCCCTGTCCTTGTTCGCCCTTGTTCAACTTTTCGATAAAATCGGTGAGGGACTCGCTGCCGCCCTTTTTCGGTTTCGGCCCG
>CAYOEI010000449.1:0-8546 GCA_964402825.1 uncultured Hyphomicrobiaceae bacterium | reverse complement strand
TGGTCCGGTATGAATGTTAGTTCATGGTTGGCCTTTGGTCGATTGGGACGATTGTTTCGGGTGCTGGCGGCTTGTAGCCAAGGGCGCTATGTGCGGAAGCGGGGAGCTGATGCGAAACGGCGTGAGTCGGCTCATGGCACGAAGCGGAGGCTCCAGCCTGTGCCACGCGATGTCTGAAGTCGGGGTGTAAAGCAGACCTTCTCCATAACGGTTCAGCAATGAACATTTATGAGTACTATGAGGCCGGGCGCGCCGCCGGCTTGTTGCCGCCCGCCGGAGCCCGGCTCTGTTCATTGGCGGCAAATGCCCTGCGTCATTGGCAAAGCCGAACTCGATCCGCGATCCATGCTCTAGAGCAAGTTTTTTAGCTATTTGGACTTGCGAGTCTTCGCTTTCTTGCGCTTGGGTTTCGCCTTGACCCTGCTCACAGGCTTTTTCTTGGGCTTGTCATTCAGCAATTCCCTCCAGCGCAGGCAGGCAACCTCGTGCTCCGTGCCGGCGTTTTCCAGCTTGGGTTCTTCATGCCGGCAAATGTCATGGACATGGGGGCAGCGCGTATGAAATTTGCAGCCCGAAGGCGGGTTGGTTGGCGAGGGGATTTCGCCTTTAAGCTTTTGAGCCGTGCCGATGTGGTCAGGGTCCAGAGAGGGAATGGCTGACAGCAGGGCTTTTGTATAGGGGTGCTTCGGGGTATCGAACAAAGTCCGTGTCGGTGCGGTTTCCACAAGTTGGCCCAGATACATGACGGCGACATGGTCGCAAATATGCGCCACCACCGATAAATCATGGGAGATGAACAGATAGGTCAGGCCCAGCTCGTCCTGTAACTCCTTCAGCAGATTGAGAATGTCGGCCTGAATGGAAACATCCAGCGCCGCCACGCTCTCGTCGGCCACGACAAATTGAGGGTTGGACACAAGGGCGCGCGCAATGGAAATGCGCTGGCGCTGACCGCCGGAAAATGCGTGCGGAAAACGCCGTAAATGTTCCAGATTGAGCCGGCACTTCGCGGCAATGTCGCGTACCCGTTCATCGGTTTCATCGCGTGAAGATGTAATACCCATCACTTCCAGCGGTTCAGCTATAATATCGCGCACGGTCATGCGCGGGCTTAACGCCGCGTAGGGGTCCTGGAAAATGAGCTGGGCGCGTTTGCGGTACTCCCTCAGATCGTCCTTGGTGAGGTTCCGAAGGTCGTATTCCACTTCGCCGTCATTATAAATAGCCTCTCCATCGGCAATGGGAACCGCTTTGAGGAAGGCCCGCCCCAGGGTTGTCTTGCCGGACCCGCTTTCGCCAACGAGACCGAAAAACGATCCCTTGGGGATTTCAAGACTGACGCTTCGTATCGCCCTCAAATACAACTTCTCGGCAAGGAAGCCGCCACTCAGCAAAAAATCGACCGACATGTCGCGGGCTGAAATTATGGATTTTTCGGTCAAACCGCCCCCCGCGCTTCAGCTTCGACAAAACAGGCGCCGATATGATTTTTGGAAAATGTTGTCATCTGCGGTGCAGATTGAGAGCAACGCGGCTCCGCAAGTGAACATCTGGTATGAAAAACACACCCGCTGGGCCTCTCCAGCGGACTGGGAATATCCCCAGGCACCGGCGTCAGGGGTGTATCGAGATCATCCAGTTTCGGCAGGGCGTCCAGCAGCCCTTTGGTATATGGGTGGGCCGGGTTGCGGATGACATCGCGCACGGGGCCTTGCTCAATAATATTGCCGAGATACATCACCGCAACACGGTCAGCCGTTTGCGCGATGACGCCAAGATCATGGGTTATGAAAATGATGCCCATGCCGAAATCTTCCACCAGATCCTTCATCAGATCGATAACCTGCGCCTGGATCGTAACGTCCAGTGCCGTTGTCGGTTCATCCGCAATAAGCAGTTTCGGGCTCGTGGACAGGGCCATTGCAATCATGGCCCGCTGGCGCATACCTCCTGACAACTCAAAGGCATATTGATTGAACCGGTGGGGGGCATCGGAAATACCCACCCTTTCAAGCATCTCAATCGAAAGATTGACGGCTTCTTTTTTTGTTATGCCTTTGTGGAGCTGTAATTGCTCGATCATCTGATCGCCGATGGTAAGCGCTGGTGCAAAACTTGCCATTGGTTCCTGGAAGATCATCGAAACCGCGCCGCCACGCACCACTTTTAAATCGCGGTCATGTTTCAACGAGAATACATCGACGACGCCGTCATCCAGGCTGAGCTTGATACTGCTTTCAGGGCTATAGACTGCGTTTCGCGCATTGAGATGCATGATCGATTTGGCGGTGATTGATTTGCCTGATCCTGATTCTCCGACAACCCCCAGAACCTCACCGGCATTGACCTCAAACGAGACATCATTGACGCAGGTGATACGGCCCTCGTCGGTGTCGAATTGCAGGGTCAGATTTTCTACTTTCAGCAATGTCATTATTTCGTATCCCCGTAAGGATCGGCCGCGTCGCGCAGGCCGTCACCGACGAACACAAAGGCAAGCACCAGGGCTATGAAGAAAATAACCGGGATAAAGTACCATTGATAATTCAACAGGACGTCCGCATCGGTCACGTTTTGCAGCATCACGCCAAGTGAGTTCACCGGGTCTCGAAGCCCTAGGCCGATAAAGCTGAGGGCGGTTTCAGATAACACCATGTAGGGGAATGAGATCACCAGATCGACGATGATATAGCTGGTGAAGCTGGGCAGAAGATGCTTGCGGATGATGTGGCCTGGCGTCGCGCCGCAAAGTTGCGCCGCCAGCACATATTCCTGATTTCGCTCGGTCAATAAATGCGTACGCACGCGCCGCGCCAGCGTTGGCCAGCCAATGAATCCGAGGAGGATCGAGATAAAGAAAAACCGCGCCTCCGAGCTCCATTCACTGGGGATGAACGCCGCGATCGCCATGAATAAGGGGATCGCGGGCACCGTTCGAATGGCGTCGGTCATCATCTGTAATATGGAATCTATCCAGCCGCCATAATAGCCCGATACGCCGCCGATAATCAGCGCCAGCACAAAGGCGATGGCAACGCCGATGGTACCCACCGCAAGCGATGTGTTGATGGCGTGCAGGGTTCGCGCAAAAATATCCTTACCAGTACTGTCTGTTCCGAAAATATGAATTTTACCCTTGTCCACCCCAAACAGACGGGTGGTGAAAGTCATCCCGAACAAAGAGTATTTTTCGGCCTGGGGAAACAAGATCACGTAGCGGCGTTTATCCCGCTTCACGGTCGTCACCCAACGAAAATTGGTCTGGATTGAGCGTTCGCGTTCGTAGCTGTAGATGAAGGGACGCAGTGAAAAACCGTTTTCATCCCAAAATTTTGGAATTGTCGGTGCTCCGTTCTCATAGTCCTTGTCCCGTCCGGCCAGCGTCGGGGAATAGGGTGTCAGAAAAGAAGCGAATATTCCCGACAGGATGAGAATAACCAGAATCCACGCTCCGGCCATGGCCGCTTTTTGCTTTTTAAAGCGCGCCCATATCAGCTGCCCTTGCGACGCGGTGAAGTAAGCTTCTTTCAGCTTCTGGTCGGTGGTGTCGGTATTGGCCGGTTCTGTGTGGCTGGTATCTGTCATCTGGTCTGTTTCACATTGCTCATTTCATGATGCTCATTTCACTATTGAGGCGCGAACGCGCGGGTCGATGATGGCCAGAAGGATATCGGTGACGAAATTCAGCGCCACGATACTTCCCGTCAGCAGGAAAATAATTGCTCCAGCCAGTTGCTGGTCGTTTGAGCGCGCCAATGCTTCGATCAACAGCGCGCCGGCATCGGTCAGGGTCAGGATCAGGGCGATAATCGGCAGTTCGTTAAAGATGCGATTGAGATCGAAGCCGAGCGAATTGATGATTGGCCCCAGAGCGTGCCGCGCGGGGTAACGCATCAACAATCTTCTCCCGCTGACGCCGCGCGCTTTTGCAGCTGTTACGTAAAGCTTGTTGATCTCGTCGGACATCAATGCCCGTACCGTCTGGATGGCGAAAGCGGTGGCTGACCAGGCCAGAATAAACACCGGCAGCCAGGCGCGCGACAGGAAATCCCGAAGGCGCGCCCACGACCAGGGGGCGTCTCGAAATTCCGGCGAGAAAAGCCCGGTCATACTGTCGCCGAAGACAACCGTCGAAAACAGCATGATCATCAGGGCCAGCAGGAAATTCGGCATCGCCAGGCCAAAATAGCTGACCAGCCGCAGGGAGTTGTTCAGAACGGGGCTGCTGGATGTGGCTGAAATGATGCCAACCGGGACGGCGATCAAATAGGCGAGCACGAGAGCTGACAGGCAGATGGCCAGGCTGAACAGGAATTTTTGCCCCAGCAGCGAGGAGATATTGACGCGCAGGATACAGCTTTCGCCAAATTCACCTTGAAAGGCGTTGACGATCCAGACGATCCAGCGCTGGAGATAGGGTTTATCAAGACCAAGGCGGATGCGTTCAGCCTCGATATCGCCCACGGAAATTCCGCTGCCCTGCGTGTTCTTAAATGCAAGATAGCGTTCCGCGCAATCGCCGGGCACAAATTCCATAAGTGTGAAAACAATAAATGAAACAATGAGCAGCGTAATAACTGCCAATATGGCGCGGACGGCAACAAATCGAGCAAATTGAATCATATGATTTCAACCATCCCACAGACCCTATTTTTGTCAAAGACTATTCTTGACGGAGGGTTTTTATGGTGGCCACGGGCGGCTAGATACCGCCCGTGGCGCTGTTTAAATAGTCAGCTCAGGACTATTCGTCCTTGTACCACTGCGTGGCCCGGTACGGGTAAGTCCGGTAATATTCGTAGGAGTGGGTCTTAAACTCCACGAAGTTTTTCAGCACATTGCGGTGATAGACCGGCGCCGGCGCCTGCACGGTGCCGATGAACAACAGGTTGCCGACTATATTTTCAACAAGCCGTGCTCCCAGCTTATCCGATTCCGCCGAGCCCACGGGGGCGGACTGGAACGCGTTGATGTCCGCGATCATCTGCTTCACATATTTTGGCGGCTCAACACCTTTGGCGCCCTTCGAATCGATCCACTCGGCCCACAGCATTCCCGTGCGGATACTGAAATAGTCGCCAAACGGCGGAACCCAAAGCTCGTTATTACCGAGTACGATCGCCATTGGCTGGCCTTTACGCCAAATGGTCACGTCAAGCTTGTTCGAGGATTGCGCCGAGCGGAATTCATCCGGCGTTACTTCTTTCACTGTGGTTTTAATACCCACATCGGCCCAGTGCTGGCCGACAAGCTCAACAACCTTGCCAGGAATACCCTGGGTTGAGAACTGCAGGTTCAGGACAATTTTTTGCCCATTGGGCAGTTCACGAAAGCCATCGCCATCAGTGTCCTTCATACCAACTTTGTCCAGCAGCGATTTTGCCATGGCCGGGTCGTACTGGGCAAAATGCTTGGCCCACTTCTTGTCCACAAATTTGGGCGCGGGCGAGAAGCCGATATACTGCTTCGCTTTTGCTTGGCCAAAGTAGGCAACTTTGTTTATCTCGTCGCGGTTGATTGCGACCGACATTGCCTGACGGAAGCGCAGGTCGCCAAAGACTTTGCGTTTTTCCAGATCGGCAGAGGTTACATTGAATGAGAAGGTTGATGTCGTGATCTCCGGCCGCAGCTGAATCGTATAGTTGCCTTTCTTCTGGTTTTCCAGCAGCAGCGGCGCCGATTCGAGTTGCAGCGACTGAGATTTATAGTCCGCTTCAGCATTGACCAGTTTCAGGATACGCACCTGATTGTCGTTGGCGTAGATTTCATCCTGCTCCGAGATATAGGGCAATTGATTACCAGCCGTATCAACCTGGTGAAAATAAGGGTTGGCCACCAGATGCCGCCCTTCGGTGGTATCCTTCACATAGATGTGCGATTCCAGAGTTGGAACCACGTCCGCGGGCAGCTTGGCCACCTTGTTCGGGCTGTTCAGCAGCGGGGAGGGAGTATCCGTCCAGTCCGAGTTGCCAAAATAGGCCGACAGAACCTTCAGACCATTTTCAAACCCGGCCGCCTTCGCCATTTCGTCGGCTTTCGGGTTCATTTTGGGGTCCCATTTGCTTAAGAAGTGTTTGGGCTGGAACCCTTGAGCGAATGATGTCGCGAAATGGGCCAGCAGACCGGGTTTTGGCGCCGGCAGATTGAACACCACGGTTAGCGGGTCCGGCGTATCAACGGTCATGCGTTTGCCGGCGACGAGGACATAGTCCTTCGGTTTCTTGATGACATCGGAGTTCAGCGCCAGATTGTCATACCAGTATTTCACATCTGCCGAGGTAAACGGCGCTCCATCGGACCATTTGTGACCTTTGCGCAGGAAGAAGGTCAGCTTGGTAAAATCAGCGTTCCATTTCCAGTCCTTGGCGACGTTCGGGACAATGGTTTGCAAATTATCTGAATAGCGCACAAGGTTGACGTGACGAACCGACAGGAAGTCAGAAGTTCCGGCCTCGGTTGCGTTCGACAGCACATTAAGCGTTCCGCCATATTTCCCAATCGAGTGATACGGCGCCACTATCAGCGGTTCTGATGGCATCCGGTCAGCCAGCTTCGGCAGTTTCGGGTTTCCCCGGATCATTCCGTTGAGCTTTTCGATGGCCGGGTTTGTCTTAAAGGACAGTTTGCATTTCGCGGCGGCTTCGAATTCAGCCAGCTCATATTGCTGCGGATACTTCCCTGCAGCGACACCCTTCATGTCCTTTACCGTGGCGGCAGGACAAGCCGCCTGCGCCACACCGCTCAAGGCGAACAAAGCGACACTGGCCAATAATACTCGTTTCATATTACTTCCTCGCAAAATTCCTGTTGAAGGCCAGGTTGCTCCCGGCGCGTTACTTTTGGTCAGTCATTTTTGGTGAACAATCTGGTCACCAAAGAGCGTAAATTTTTCGATGAGCGTGATGCTCCCATCACAATTGAGCAAATGAGGTGTTGTATATTTTGGTTCCCCTCGGACCGGAAATGACAAGGGCTAATGGCAAGTTGACGGCATTTCAGCCATCATAGAAAAACAACTTTTCATCTTGCTAGCCGTGAAATCATAGCTGACCTGTATGGCGCAACGCAATTGCGGAGTGGAACTGGTCCCAACGATTCATAAAAATTGGCTCCCCGGCACCACAATGGGGGACCGGGCCGAAGCGCTGCGGGCGTGCATTTATCCGCTATTTCCCAATATCTCCCCGCTATTGAGCCGGTTCTAGGTCATGGAGGCCATCGCGGTATGACACAACAAAGCATTGACCTGGCCCGCTTCAAACGGAAAGCGCCGCCTGGGATAAATTTTTCAGCTTCTTCATGGCCAGCTCCCGGCCAAGCATCGCCAGCCCGCAATCAGGCGCCGCGATGAGCCGGTCATGGTCGATATGGCGCAATGCCGCGTTCAGTCTCGCGGCAATTTCCTCGACCCCCTCGACCCGGCTTTTCGCAATCGCGACAGAACCGAAAATCACCGTTGATCTGGTGAACTTCTCGAGCAGGGAGAGATCGTTGTAGCGGTGCGCATCTTCCAGTGAGATTTGATTGACGCTCGATTGATCGACCGCTTCGGCCAGTTGCAGATAGCTGTCCTGACCGGCCTTGTGATAGTCCGCGTCGTCGAGATGATCGGGATAGCCGCAGCACATATGCATGACGCGCGTCACGTCTCCCGGCACACCCTCAAAGCAGCGATCCAGGCATTCGACGCCGAATTCGAGCGCGCGGCCCACATTGCGGGCAAACACCGGCTCATCCACCTGGATATATTTACACCCCGCTTCGGCCAGCCCGCGAATTTCGAAATTCAGCGCATCGGCGAGATCGAACGCCAGCGCGCGCTCGGTGTCATAATGCGCGTTGGCCGTCGTATCGATGATGGTCAGCGGCCCCGGCACGGTTATTTTCACCGGAGCGTCCGTGAACTCCTGCGCTGTTTTAAAGTCCGCATCGAGGAAGTGACGCCCCTTGGGTTCAATCTTGCCGGTGATGGTTGGCAGGGCGGCTTCATATGCTCCGTCGCGCAATATACGAGACGTGAGATTTTCAAAATCCAGCCCGTTCAGATGCCGGCAATGATAGTGGATGTAATTCTCCCGGCGCTGCTCGCCGTCGGTCGGGACATCGATACCGCACGTCACCTGATCCTCAATGGCTTGTTTGGTCGCGCGGCGAAAAAGCGCCTCGGTTTCCTCATCCGCCCCCGCCATCACCTGGGTATAGTTCCGGGTCACGTCCTCGCCAGCCGTGGTCAGCCCCTTGTCAATCTCGAACCAGTCGGCAATCGGCACATAATCGGGTTTCGGATAGGACCCGATGCAGGTCGTGGGAATGGCCATATTCGTGATCCCTTCTTCAGTGTCCGGCCCGAAACCCGCGCCGGAGTTTCGGGCCGGACACTCAGTTCACCAAGCTTATGACCTCTCGATAATTCCGTCGCTGGTTAGCTTCATGCCGGTCAGTGTGCGTTCATCATTCTCCATCCGCCAGGCTAATAGTTTCGCGGCGTATTTCAGCATCTGCGGCGCGTAGGCCGGATCGTCAGCCAGATTGCGTTGTTCCAGCGG
>CAYOEI010000448.1:0-14039 GCA_964402825.1 uncultured Hyphomicrobiaceae bacterium | reverse complement strand
TCGCGCCGGCAATACCGGTGAACCCGATTGTGCCGGTAAAACCGTAAATCAGCGAGCAGCCATAGAGCAGCATGCCTGATGAGAGCGCGCCCAGTACAAAATATTTCAGACCCGCCTCGCTGGAGCGCACTGAAGACGTTCGGAAGGTGGCAAGCACATAAAGCGCCAGGCTTTGCAATTCGATCCCAAGATAGAGCGCTAGAAGATCGTTGGCCGAAATCATCATCATCATTCCGACACTGGCCAGCAGGATCAGTACCGGATACTCGAATTTAAAGAGCCGGGCTTGCCGCAAATAGTCGAATGACATGGCGATGACCGCCATCGAACCGATAAGCGTCAGCAGTTTCATAAATCTGGCGAAGGGATCGAATATGAAAGCGCCATCAAATGCAACGCTTCCGGTTGCCGGTATGAGAAGCACGGCTCCAAAAGCAAGGATGAGCGTCACTATGGCCAGCCAAAAGATGAGATTATTAGCGCCCTCCCCTCTGAAAGCTCCCAGCATCAGCAGAGCCATGGCGCCAAGAACCAGTATGATCTCGGGCAATGCGAGAAGGTAACTCAGATATGGGGAAACAGATGCGGTCATGTCATTCCCCTATGGAGCAAGCGCCAGCTTGGCCTGCTGGGCTGTTGTTAGAGCTGCTTCGTAATTCACGATGAGATTTTCAACGGAAACGGAAATAACGTCGAGTATGGGCGCCGGGTAGACGCCAAACAGGATTGTCAGGACGATCAATGGCGCCATCACCGCAATTTCCCGCGTGTCCAGGTCCGTTATGGCTTTGAGTTCGGGTTTTTCCAGTTGGCCGAATATCATGCGGCGGTAAAGCCAGAGCGCGTAGGTTGCCGACAGGATAACACCGAAGGTCGCGAAAAAAGCAACCCATGTGTTTACGCGGAATGCGCCGATAAGGGTCAGAAATTCCCCGACGAATCCGCTGGTGCCAGGAAGGCCCACATTGGCCATGGTGAACACCATGAAACAGAACGCATAGAGCGGCATTCGGTTCACGAGGCCGCCATAGGCATCGATCTGGCGCGTGTGCATACGGTCATAGACAACGCCAACACACAGGAACAGAGCGGCTGATACAATGCCGTGGCTGAGCATCTGAAAGATGCCGCCCTCGAGGCCCTGCGTTGTAAGTGTAAAGAGCCCCATGGTGACGAAGCCCATATGTGCGACGGACGAGTAAGCGATGAGTTTCTTCACGTCCTCCTGCGCCAGCGCCACGAGCGATGTGTAGATGATGGCGATGATGGACAGCAGGAAAATCAATGGCGCGAACTGCTCCGTCGCCAGCGGGAACATCGGGATGGAAAAGCGCAGGAAGCCGTAACCACCCATTTTCAGCAGCACGGCCGCCAGAACAACCGAGCCGGCGGTCGGGGCTTCCACATGCGCATCTGGAAGCCAGGTATGCACGGGCCACATGGGCATTTTGACGGCGAACGACGCCAGGAATGCGAACCAGAGCCAGGTTTGCATTTCAGCTGGGAATTTGTAGGCCAGCAGCGAGGTAATATCCGTGCTCCCGGCTTCCCAGTACATGGCCATGATCGCAAGCAGCATGAGCACCGAGCCCAGCAGCGTATAGAGGAAGAATTTGAAGCTGGCATAGACGCGCCGTTGTCCGCCCCACACTCCGATGATCAGAAACATAGGGATCAGGCCGCCTTCGAAGAACAGATAGAACACCACCAGATCGAGCGAGCAGAAAACGCCGATCATCAGCGTCTCCAGGACCAGGAAGGCGATCATATATTCCTTCACGCGCGTCTGGACGGCCTTCCAGCTTGCAAGCACACAAAGCGGCATGAGAAATGTCGTCAGGATCACGAACAGCATCGAAATACCATCGACGCCTAGATGATAGCTGATGGATCCGCCAAGCCATTCCCGCTTTTCCTCAAACTGAAAAACGGATGTCGTGGGGTCGAATTCGATCCAGATGACGAGAGACAGCAGAAACGTGATCATGGTGGTCCACAACGCGACGTAACGCGCATTGCGGATGGCGACTTCATCATCCCCCCGGATTGCGAGGATGAAGAGCGCTCCAAGCATCGGGAGAAAAATGATAGCCGAGAGAATTGGCCAGCCTATCGTCATGATGCGACACTCCCGGCGAACATGAAGTAGGTAATCAGCAGGGCAACCCCGATCAGCATGGCGAAGGCATAGTGATAAATATAACCGCTCTGCAGGCGCACAATGCCCCGGGTGATGTCGATGACACGCGCGGCAACCCCGTCAGGCCCCAGACCATCGATGGTGGCGCCATCTCCCGTCTTCCATAAGAAGCGGCCTATGCGATGCGCGGGGCGTGTGAAAATCGCTTCGTACAGCTCGTCGAAATACCACTTGTTCAGCAAAAACAGATAGAGCGGGCGGAACGCTTCAGCCAGATTGGCGGGCGCCGATGGAGTGACGATATAGAACAGATATGCGAGTGCAAATCCGCAAACCATCACGACAAAAGGCGCGGCGACGACCCATGCCGGAACATTGTGTAATGCTTCCAGGATATTGTTTGAGGGCAGCATGAACAGCGCGTTTCTCCAGAAGTCGCTATAGCCATCGCCGATAAACAGCCCCTTGAAGAGGAAGCCCGCGCTAAGAGCTCCCAGAGCCAGGATAAACAGCGGAACGAGTATCACCATCGGCGATTCATGCGCCTTGCTCAGCGCATCCTTGCTCAGGCGCGTTTTCCCATGGAAGGTCATGAAAATAAGACGCCAGGAGTAGAAGGATGTGAGCAGCGCCGCGGCGACGGTAAGGATGAACCCATACATGCCGACACTTGAATGGGCCGCATATGCTGCTTCAATTATCGCATCCTTGGAGAAATACCCTGCCGTGAGCGGGAAGCCCGTCAATGCAAGCGTGCCGATCAGCATGGTGATCCATGTATAGGGCAGGATTTTGTGGATGCCGCCCATATTGCGCATGTCCTGCTCATCTCCCAGCGCATGAATGACCGAGCCCGATCCCAGGAACAGCAGCGCCTTGAAGAAGGCATGGGTGAACAGATGAAAGATAGCCACGCTATAAGCGCCGACGCCGAGCGCCACGAACATGTAGCCAAGTTGCGAGCAGGTGGAATATGCCACCACACGCTTGATATCGTTCTGAACGAGGCCGACGGTGGCGGCAAAGAATGCGGTTGTCGCACCGACAAATGTCACAACGCCCAGAGCCGTGGGCGAGAACTCAAACAAGGGCGACAGACGGGCCACCATGAACACGCCCGCCGTGACCATGGTCGCGGCGTGAATGAGGGCGGAAACGGGGGTTGGACCTTCCATTGCATCGGGCAGCCAGGTGTGAAGCAGGAATTGCGCTGATTTACCCATGGCGCCCATGAACAGCAGCAGGCAGATCACCGTCAGGACATCGAATTCCCAGCTCAGGAACGTGAAGGTTTTGCCCACCTGATCGGGCGCGGCGGCGAATACCGTATCGAACTGGATGGCGCCAAATATGTAGAAGATGGCGAAGATGCCGAGCGCGAAGCCAAAGTCGCCCACGCGGTTGACGATAAACGCCTTGATGGCGGCGGCATTGGCTTCGGGTTTGTGATACCAGAAGCCGATCAGCAGGTAAGACATGAGCCCCACCCCTTCCCAGCCGAAGAACATCTGCAGGAAATTGTCTGATGTCACCAGCATCAGCATGGCGAAAGTGAACAGCGACAGATAGGCGAAGAAGCGTGGTCTGTATGGGTCGTGCGCCATATAGCCAATCGAGTAAATATGCACCAGCGAAGAGATTGTATTGACGACCACGAGCATGACAGCTGTCAGCGTGTCGATGCGCAGCGCCCATGAAGCATGCATGTCACCAGATGAGACCCAGCGCATGATTTCAACATGCGCTTCCTGGCCGTTTATCCCGACCTGATAAATGGCTACCCAGGACAACAGCGCGGAGAGCACGACGAATGTGCTGGTGATATTCGCGCTGGCGCGCGCGCCCAGAAAGCGCCCGAAAAAACCCGCCAGAATCGCGCCGGCAAGGGGTAGAAATACGATGGCTAGATACATGGCCCGCCCCTCAACCTTTCATCATGTTGACATCTTCAACCGCGATGGAGCCGCGGTTGCGGAAATACACAACGACGATAGCAAGCCCGATGGCGGCCTCGGCGGCGGCAACGGTTAGAATCATAAGTGCAAAAATCTGCCCAGTCAGATCGCCCAGATGAACCGAAAAGGCGATGAAATTGATGTTTACGGCCAGCAGCATCAACTCAATCGACATGAGAATGACGATGACATTCTTCCTGTTGAGGAAGATGCCGAAGATACCCAGCGTGAACAGGATCGCGGCCAGTGTCAGGTAATGTGGCAGTCCGACGCTCATCATCCTGGCCCCCTATAGTCCCTGCCCCGGCTCGACCTGCCGGATTTCGATGGACTCTTCAGGCGTGCGTGCGACCTGGGCGGCTATGGACTGGCGTTTGACGCCTTCCCTGTGGTGAAGGGTGAGCACAATTGCACCGATCATGGCGATGAGCAAAATCACCCCTGCCGCTTCGAAGAAGTAGATATATTTGGTGTAGAGAACCCGCCCCAGCGCTTCAATGTTGGACATCTCGCTAATGGGTGGCACAGGTGTTGTTATGTGCGCCGCAACCTCGGGGGTAATGACCCAGGAGCCTAATACCAGCACCAACTCGATCAGCAATATGATCCCTATAGTGGCGCCGACGGGCAGATATGCCAGGAAACCAGCACGTAATTCCGCAAAGTCCACGTCGAGCATCATGACCACGAACAGGAACAGCACCGCCACCGCGCCCACATAAACAACCACAAGAATGAAGGCGAGAAACTCCGCGCCAAGCAGGATAAAAAGCCCTGCGGCATTGATGAATGCAAGAATAAGGAACAGCACCGCGTGCACGGGATTGCGCGCGGAAATCACCATAAACCCGGCAGCCACGCAAACAGTGGCGAACAGGTAAAAGAAAGCATCGGCGATCAGCATTTTTTCATCCGTTTTTTGCGCCGCATAAGCTTCTAGCGGTACGGGGCATCGAGAGAAATATTCTTCGCGATTTCCCGTTCCCACCGGTCGCCATTCGCGAGAAGGCGTTCCTTGTCGTAAAAAAGTTCCTCGCGCGTCTCCACCGCGAATTCAAAATTGGGCCCCTCGACGATCGCATCCACAGGGCAGGCTTCCTGACAGAAACCGCAATAGATGCACTTGACCATATCGATGTCGTAACGGGTCGTGCGCCGGGTGCCGTCGTTGCTCCGCTGACCCGCTTCGATGGTTATTGCCTGCGCCGGGCAGATCGCTTCGCACAGCTTGCAGGCGATGCAGCGCTCTTCCCCGTTGGGATAGCGCCTCAAGGCGTGCTCGCCACGAAAGCGCGGACTGAGCGGCCCCTTTTCGAAAGGATAATTGATCGTCGCTTTTGGCTTGAAGAAATACTTCATGGCGAGCCAAAAGGCGGTAATGAACTCCAGCAGGAGGAATGATTTCGCAACCTGGAAAATTTTGGTCATTTTTCTCAATACTCCCTGTTCATGGCGCCAGATCGAAGAAATGAAGGACCGATGCAACGGCAACGATCATGAACAGCGACAAGGGCAGAAAGACCTTCCACCCAAGGCGCATCAGCTGGTCATAGCGGTAGCGTGGCACGATCGCCTTGACTATGGAAAACATGAAGAACACCAGGCAGAGCTTGAATACGAACCAGAAGACGCCCGGCAGCCAGTTAAATGGGGCAATATCAAAGGGAGGCAGCCATCCACCTAAAAAGAGAATTGTAGTGAGTGCGCACATCAGGACAATGGCGACATACTCTCCCAGCATGAACAGCAGATAAGGAGAGGAGGAATATTCCACCATAAAACCGGCCACCAGCTCCGACTCAGCTTCAGGCAGATCAAATGGCGGGCGGTTTGTCTCCGCCAATGCAGAAATAAAGAAGATAATGAATAGCGGGAACAGTGGCAGCCAGAACCAGTTGAACATGCCGTACTCGCCCTGCTGCGCCAATACGATGTCTGTCAGATTCAATGATCCGACCAACAGCAGCACGGTGATAATGACGAAACCGATGGAGACTTCGTAGGACACCATTTGCGCGGCTGATCGAAGCGCGCCGAGAAACGGATATTTCGAGTTCGAAGCCCAGCCGCCCATGATGACGCCATAGACCTCAAGGGACGAAACCGCGAAAACGTATAGGATGCCGATATTCAGATTGGCGACGGCCCACCCTTCATTGATCGGGATGACAGCCCAGGCAGACAAAGCCAGCACGGATGACACAAGCGGCGCCAGCAGAAAGACGCCTTTGTTAGCCCCGGCAGGGATCAGCGGTTCCTTGGTGATGAATTTCAGCATGTCGGCGAAGGATTGCAGCAGGCCGAATGGTCCCACCACATTAGGTCCGCGCCGCAGTTGCACCGCAGCCCAGATTTTCCTGTCAGCAACCAGCAGGAACGCGATCGCGACAAGCAGTATGATAAGCACCGCTGCGCTGTGCGCGAGAATGACCAGGAGCGGCCAGAGATATGTCCAGAAAAATTCAGCCATCGGTGCCGGTCGCGTTTGTTGTGTCGCCTGACTTCATTGCGCTCAATTGGCCCATGATGGCGGATGCCCGGGCAATCGGGTTGGAAAGGTAAAAGTCCGGAATGGTGAGAGCGAAAGCCTGCTTGCCAATGCGCGAAGAGCCGACGCTGAGTTTTTTCAAATCGAGAGCATTTTCAGTTGCAATCTCATCGATCATCGCAAGATGATTGTGATTGACGAACATGGCGGTGCGCAGCTCTGCCAAAGTGTCATAGTCGAGCGGAGTTCCCAGTTGGGCGGAAAGCTGGCGGATAATGGTCCAGTCCTCGCGCGCTTCTCCGGGGGGAAATACGGCCCGTTCAGTCATCTGAGGCCGGCCTTCGGTGTTGACGAAGATCGCGCTTTTTTCCGTGTAGGCCGCTCCAGGAAGGATGACGTCCGCGCGATGCGCGCCGGCATCGCCATGGCTGCCCTGATAGATAACGAATGTCTTGCCAAGACTGCTCATATCAATTTCGTCGGCGCCCAGAAGATAGAGCACATCAAGCCTGCCGGCCTTGGCAGCCTTTAAAATCCCCGCAGTATCGAGTCCGCCCTTAGCCGGCAGGAATGTCAGGTCAAGGCCGGCCACCCTTGAAGCCGCATGATGCAATATGTTGAAACCGTTCCAGTTGGCTTTCACCACTCCGGTTGCCGTGGCGAGCTTGGCGGCCAGCGCCATGACGGCTGCGCCATCAGTGCGGGCGAGTGCGCCGCCGCCGAGGATTATCATCGGCCGCTTGGCGGATTTGAGGACTTTGGCAAAACCATGCTTGCCTTGCACCAGAGTATTTAATGACGCAGGTCCCGCCCCCACATAATCAAGCTTGTAGGTGAGGTCTGTTTTGCACCCGACAAGCCCGACTTTCAATTGACCGGTGCACCAGCGTTTGCGGATGCGTGCGTTCAGCGTCGCAGCTTCTTTGCGCGGGTCGCAGCCAATGAGCAGGATCGCATCCGCTTCATCGATTCCCGCAATGCCGGAATTGAACAAATAGCTGCCGCGCCCCTTGGAAGGGTCCAGCGCGGCCCCGTCCTGACGACAGTCGAGGTTGGGTGAGCCGAGCCGCATCATCAGGTCTTTCAGCGCGAACATTTCTTCCGCGCCAGCCAGATCACCCGCCAGTGCGGCGATCCGTTTGCCCTTGGCTTTTTTCAGCCTTTTGGTGATGGCCTCAAAGGCTTCTTCCCAGGTGGCGGGGCGCAGTTTTCCGCGTGTGCGAACAAAGGGTTGATCGAGGCGTTGCGTTTTCAATCCATCCCAGACAAAGCGAGTCTTGTCGGAAATCCATTCCTCGTTCACGTCGTCATGGTTGCGAGGAAGGAAGCGCATGACTTCACGGCCACGCGTATCAACGCGAATGCTGGAGCCGATGGCGTCCATCACATCAATGGACTCCGTCTTGCGCAGCTCCCAGGGCCGGGCTGCAAATGCATATGGCCTGGATGTGAGCGCGCCGACCGGGCACAGATCGATCACATTGCCGGACATTTCCGACATCATGCCCTGCTCCAGATACGTGGTGATCTCCACATCCTCGCCGCGGCCCGTCATGCCGAGCTCTTCCACGCCCGCCACTTCCGTCATGAAGCGAACACAGCGTGTGCAGTGAATACACCGGGTCATGATGGTT
The DNA here is from genome assembly GCA_964402825.1 of uncultured Hyphomicrobiaceae bacterium. Taxonomy (GTDB): domain Bacteria; phylum Pseudomonadota; class Alphaproteobacteria; order Rhizobiales; family Methyloligellaceae; genus UBA2767. The sequence continues at coordinate 5,822 of CAYOEI010000448.1, read as the reverse complement.
TTGATAAGCGGACCGATATTCTTGTCTTCCACAGCGCGCTTGTTTTCCTTAAAGCGGCTGCCGTCGACGCCATAGGCCATGGCCTGGTCCTGCAGATCACACTCCCCGCCTTGGTCGCAAATTGGACAATCGAGCGGGTGGTTGATGAGCAGGAATTCCATCACGCCTTCGCGTGCTTTCTTGACCGTTTCCGACTTTGTGTGGATGACCGGTGGCTCACCGTTTGGTCCCGGGCGCATATCATTTACGCCCAGTGCGCAAGACGCGATGGGCTTGGGCATGCCGGCGACTTCCACCAGGCACATGCGGCAGTTTCCTGCTATCGACAGGCGTTCGTGATAGCAGAAGCGCGGAATTTCCACGCCAGCCTGCTCACACGCCTGAATCAGCGTGATGCCGTCCTCCACCTCGATCTCGGCGCCATCTATGATGAGCTTTGGCATATCCGGACCTCTTACTCCCTCATCCCTACTCAGCCGCTACCGGTTCACGCACCGCGCCTTGCGGATTCGGATTGGCGCTGTACTGGTCAATTCGCTCTTCGATCACATGCCTGAAGTGGGTGATAAGCCCCTGAACCGGCCAGGCGGCCGCATCGCCCAGCGCACAAATTGTGTGCCCTTCGATCTGATAGGAGACCTCGAGCAGCATGTCGATTTCACGCTTCTCCGCTTCCCCGCGCGCCATACGGTCGAGGACCCGGTACATCCACCCCGTGCCTTCACGGCAGGGCGTGCACTGACCGCAGCTTTCATGCTTGTAAAAGTAAGATAGACGGGCAATCGCGCGGATAATGTCGGTGCTCTTGTCCATGACGATAACGGCAGCAGTGCCAAGGCCTGATTTCAGCGCGGAAAGCGTATCAAAATCCATATGCAGATTAGGGCATAGATCCGCGGGAAGGCACCGCACCGATGAACCGCCAGGAATGACAGCCAGAAGATTGGACCAGCCGCCGCGCACGCCGCCCGCATGGCGCTCCAGTAACTCTTTCAATGGAATACCCATTTCCTCTTCAACATTGCAGGGCCGGTTCACGTGGCCAGAAATGCAGAACAGTTTTGTGCCGACATTATTGGGGCGTCCAAGGCTGGCAAACCAGCCTGCGCCGCGCCGTAAAATATCGGGCACCACGGCAATGCTTTCTACGTTATTCACGGTCGTTGGCGCGCCATAGAGACCCGCATTGGCTGGAAACGGAGGCTTGAGGCGCGGCTGGCCTTTCTTGCCTTCCAGGCTTTCGAGAAGAGCCGTCTCCTCGCCGCAAATATAGGCGCCGGCGCCATGATGCAGGTAAAGATCGAAATCCCACCCGTGTTTGTTGTTCTTGCCGATGAGCTTGGCGTCATAGGCCTCATCGATAGCCGCCTGCAGGCGTTCGCGTTCGCGGATGAACTCGCCGCGAATATAGATGTAGCCGGTGTTCGATCCCATGGCGAACGCGGCGATCAGACAGCCCTCGATCAGCAGATGAGGGTCATGGCGCATGATCTCCCTGTCCTTGCAGGTGCCAGGCTCAGATTCATCCGCGTTTACGACCAGGTAGTGGGGCCGTCCATCCGACACTTTTGGCATGAAAGACCATTTAAGTCCGGTCGGGAAACCGGCGCCGCCCCGGCCGCGCAAGCCTGAAGACTTCACTTCCTCGATAACCCATTCACGCCCATTGGTTAGAAATTTTTTGGTGCCGTCCCAGGCGCCGCGTGTGATCGCGCCCTTGAGGCCCGGGTCCTCGAATCCATAGAGGTTGCGGAAAATGCGATCTTTATCTTTGAGCATTATTTTCCGCCTCTCTTGGGCGCGGCTTTGGTGCCGGTCTTGGACTTAGTTTTGCCGGCCTTGGACTTTGTTTTGGCCGCGTGTTTTGGTTTGGTGGTGGCGGCGCCATTGAGCAAAGTCGTCGGTCCTCCTTCGGGACAGGAGAATTGCCGGCCATTTTGCGGTCCAGGCTTGACCTCTTTGCCCTCACGCAAATCGCTGAGCAATTTTTCAAAACTCTCGGCCGTCAAATCCTCGTAATAATCCTTGTTGATCTGCACCATGGGAGCATTGGTGCAGGACCCGAGGCATTCAACTTCCAGCCAGGACAACATGCCGTCTTCAGTAATCTGATTCTGCTCTCCGATCACCCGGCGGCAGACTTCTTTCAAAGCGTCCGCGTTGCGCAGCCAGCATGGGGTTGTTCCGCATAGCTGTACGAAATGTTTGCCCACCGGAGAGAGGTTGAACATTGTGTAGAAGGTGGCGATTTCAAAGACGCGGATCGTGGCCATATCCAGCATCTCGGCGACGGCACGAAGCGCCGGTTCGGGCAACCAGCCGTCATGCTGTTCCTGCGCTCTCCACAGGAGCGGAATAACGGCAGAGGCCTGTTTGCCTTTCGGGTATTTTCTGATCTGCGCATTGGCCCATTTGATGTTGGCCGGTGAGAAATTAAAATTCTCGGGCTGGACAGGATCAAGACGGCGCACACTCATCGGTCCACCTCCCCGAATACGATATCGATGGAACCCATGATGGCCGACACGTCCGCCAGCAAGTGTCCTCTGCAGAGGAAATCCATGGCTTGCAAATGGGCGAAGCCCGGAGCGCGGATTTTGCAGCGATACGGCTTGTTTGAGCCGTCGGACACGAGATAGACGCCAAACTCGCCCTTGGGCGCTTCGACGGCCGCATACACCTCCCCTTCCGGTACATGATAGCCTTCGGTAAAGAGCTTGAAGTGATGGATCAGCGCTTCCATTGAGCGCTTCATTTCACCGCGTGTTGGCGGCACGATTTTCTGATTCATTGCCGAGATCGGTCCGCCCTGCTCGCGCAGCTTGTGGCAGCATTGCCGCATAATGCCAACCGATTGACGCATCTCTTCCATACGCAGGAGATAGCGGTCATAGCAATCTCCGTTTTTGCCGATCGGAATATCGAAATTCATCTCATTATAACATTCGTAGGGCTGTGATTTGCGCAGGTCCCAGGCACCCCCTGAACCGCGCACCATGACACCTGAAAAACCCCAGGCAAATGCGTCTTCCAGGGACACGACCCCGATATCCACATTGCGCTGTTTGAAAATGCGGTTGTGAGTGAGCAGCCCTTCAATATCGTCCAGAACCAGCAGGAAAGGTTCGCAAAAGGCATCGATGTCATCGATGAGTTCGGGGGGCAAATCCTGATGCACGCCGCCAGGGCGTATGTAGGCTGCATGCATCCGCGACCCGGACGCTCGCTCATAGAAAATCATGAGTTTCTCGCGTTCCTCAAAGCCCCAGAGCGGTGGCGTCAGAGCGCCCACATCCATAGCCTGTGTGGTGACGTTAAGGAGATGGGAGAGCAGTCTGCCGATTTCAGAAAACAGGACGCGTATGAGCTGGCCTCTTTTAGGCACATCAACGCCCAGCAATTTCTCAATCGCCAATGCGAAGGCATGCTCCTGGTTCATCGGCGCGACATAATCAAGCCTGTCGAAATAGGGGATGGCCTGCAGATAGGTCTTGTGCTCGATAAGCTTTTCCGTGCCGCGATGAAGCAGCCCGATATGCGGGTCGACGCGTTCGACCAGTTCGCCATCAAGCTCAAGGACGAGGCGCAGCACGCCATGAGCGGCCGGGTGCTGCGGTCCGAAGTTGATTGTAAAGTTGCGGATCTCGGTTTCAGCCATGGCTATTTATGCTCTGCCCGCACGTGCCGGTGTTTGTTATGGCCAAAGGAGAAAATATTTTTTTCACGAGGAACCCTCCCCGTTATCCGCTTCACCCGCTTTTTCATCGCCGGGGAGTACATATTGCGCTCCCTCCCACGGGCTCATCGCATCAAAGGAGCGGAACTCCTGTGTCAATTTCACAGGCTCGTAAACGACGCGTTTCTGCTCATTATCATATCGCACCTGAACATAGCCGGTCAGGGGGAAATCCTTACGCAGTGGATGCCCCTGGAAGCCGTAGTCAGTGAGAATGCGCCGAAGATCGGGATGATCGGAAAACAGGATGCCGTATAAATCAAAAGCTTCGCGCTCAAACCAGTTGGCGGCGGGGAACAAATCAACCGCACTGGGAACCGGCGTCGTTTCATCTGTTGAGGTTTTTACCCTTATCCGTATGTTCTGGCGTGGGCTGAGAAGGTGATAGATGACCTCAAACCGCTCGACCCTCTCAGGGTAGTCCGCACCCGCAATATCGATAAAACAGTCAAAAAGGCAACGCGGATCGCCCTTCAGGAATTTGAGAACATCGATAATACGTTCGCGCGATACAATGACCGTCAACTCGCCAAATTTCACATACCAGTCCGTGACGACTTCATCGCCGAGCGCTTCGGCGAGGTATTCCCCGAGATCTTTTTGAGCCGCATCCATTTTATTCCGCCGTTTCCTGCTTGGCGTGCTTAGCGTTCGATAGTGCCAGTGCGGCGAATTTTCTTCTGAAGTAGCAGGATTCCATACAGCAACGCTTCAGCGGTGGGCGGGCATCCCGGTACATAAATATCAACGGGCAGAATGCGGTCGCAACCGCGCACCACCGAATAGGAGTAGTGATAATAGCCGCCGCCATTGGCGCAGCTTCCCATTGAAATCACGTATCGCGGCTCGGGCATCTGGTCATAGACCTTGCGGATTGCCGGAGCCATTTTATTGGTCAGCGTGCCGGCAACAATAATCACATCGGATTGGCGCGGGCTGGCGCGCGGGGCGAACCCGAAACGCTCAACGTCGTATCGCGGCATGGAGGCCTGCATCATTTCGACAGCGCAACATGCAAGACCGAAGGTCATCCACATTAGAGATCCGGTGCGCGCCCAGTTGATGATCTCATCAGTCGATGTGACGATAAATCCCTTGTCGGCAAGCTCGTTGGAAATCTCGGAGAAATAAGGCGATAATTCCCCCGGGTCGCCATGGGTGGCAGCCCCTTCCCTGCGGTGATCAAAGACCGGCGTCGGCATCAATCCCATTCGAGCGCCCCTTTCCGCCATTCGTAGATAAAGCCGATGGTCAGAACGCCGAGGAAGATCATTACCGCCCAAAATCCAAGGCTGCCGACCTCCTTGAAGGCGACGGCCCAGGGAAACAGAAACGCGACTTCCAGATCAAAAATGATGAACAGCAGAGCAACGAGATAAAAGCGCACATCAAATTTCATACGCGCATCGTCAAACGCTTTAAACCCGCATTCGTAGGCGGAAACTTTTTCTGGATCTGGATTCGAAACTGCAACCATGAATGGCAATACCAGCATTGCCAGACCTATGACCAATGCCACGCCGATAAAAATAACCACTGGCAGATAATCCAGAAGCAGTTCATTCATTACTTTGCCCGCCCTAGTGTCCTTGCCTTTGATCACAGTTGAAGAACTGAGCCGGTGATCGGCCGCCTCGTTAGTTCTACCGCAGGAATTCTCCAGGCAAGCCCTGCAGGGAGTATCGATTCGTCTCTTCTCACACTCTAATGGTAAGTCGCCCTGCGCATCAATGAGAGGATTAGTTAATGTCCATTATGGGCACGCTTTAGCGCACCTCAAATTGCATGGCAAGTGTGAAGTTGCCGCAGTGATCACCGTAGGTGAATTAGACGATATTCAGGAATATTTTTGGGTATAGGTGACAGTATTAATGTGTGCCAATTTCGCAATCAATGGTAATAATATTTATAGAAAAATAACAGTAAAAACAAAGCAGTAAATTGATTAATTAAACTCAATTATCAGATAATCTCAATCCCTGCTGACATTGAGTTCGGCATTGTGAGAAAATAACTCTTTGCAGTATCAAGAATCGCTCCTGGGTGTTGGAGATGCCGGTTTGGCAAAGCGTCCAATGGAAAAGGC
>CAYOEI010000447.1:0-5379 GCA_964402825.1 uncultured Hyphomicrobiaceae bacterium | reverse complement strand
CCGATAGTCCGTGTCTTTGGTGTTACGGGCATTTTTTTACGCCTTCTTCTGATCAGCCATTGGCCGACCCCTTGCCTCTCCTCGGGCTCGAAGTGCAAGCCTAACAGGCCCGTTTGGCGTGAGATAGTCGGTATTTGTCGTCAATTCGTAAGACATCTCCTTCCTCGATACCTATGTTGCAGGGCACAAAAGCACCCACAAATGGGGCGGCCTACGTGTTTACTCGCCCCCTGTCCTGGTCGGCGGCCATGTCGGCAACACAAGACCGTGCTGGCGGGGGGCTTTTTGAACCATTTGTACTGGCGCGACGGCAAACACCAATGACCGCATCCGAACTGAGAGCAGCCTTGGAAGAATTATTGGGCAAGAAATACACACTCAGGCAGGCCGCAAATGCGCTGAGTAGCGATGTGAACTCGATGTTCGACTGGCTTTCTGGCGAGAGCGAGATCCCCGCGTCTGTCATGTCTGCTGTTGAGCTGGCGAAAGCCTGTCCGCCGCACGAACGTATCGCGGCGTGGCATCTGCCGTGGCTGATCAACGCGGAAAAGGAATGACCGGGCGTCACACCCGGAAGGGGGAAGACCTGTTACTGCGCAGAAGGATAACCCAGGCCGAGGTATGGGGTCGGCTGGCAAAGCAGAAGGAAATACGAAAGTGAGACAGGAAGAAGAATGGGATCAACGGCACCGTGAGAGGTACACGCGCCTTTCCGCGGTGTTCCGGAGTGTCCTGGACAACTGCTTTGCCTACGCACTTATAACAGCATTGTTGGTCAGTCTGGTTTGGGAAATGTGGGCTCTGCTCACCGACAGATAAACGCAAGCAGCAGTTTACGAAGGTCAAGGAGACACACCTCTCTGGGCCGGTGCACAACGTGGAGAACGTCACAAATCCTGGCGGTTTATGATTTTTAGGAAATACGAAAATGACAGTGATTGATATTGCAGACGAGTGTTCGATCTCGATCGACCTCGACCATTCGGAAGGCCTTCTAAGGCTCGTCTTACGAGGCCCGCAGGCCCAACTGCTTGCCAGCCTCAAACTCGAACCCAATCAGGCTGAGGCCGTGGCGAGCGCCCTTCGTATCACTGCGCAAGAAAGCCGCCGCCCAAGCATCAAGAAGAAGATGAATGGGAGACTTCGAGCTGAAGTCTGAATAGCAAGCGCCACGAGCGTTCAGGGAGGGGTGAGAAGCTAAAGGCAACTTTTCTAGGGTTGAATGTCCGCTATTGGGGGTAAAGCGGACATAGTACGTGACCCCTCAAAATGTCCGCTTATGACCCAAAGCGGACATTGAACACAGCAACTGGTTTGTCGGACGAACACAGTAATAAATGAGAAACCGGACCTCTTAAGAGATCCGGCTCTTCTTCGTAAGGCTGTCTGTTACTGGTGTTTCGCCTCGCTGTCGCGGTGAGTGAGTATTGCACCCGGCATCCATCAGTTTCTCCTTGGTTTGGAATTGTTGGACAATGCCTGTTGACGGGTAAGCTAGGCGCTCCAAAACCTCTCCTTGCGATCGCCGTTGGGATCTCCGGTCAAGACAGCGGATTCAATTTGCGATCTATGCAGGCCTATATCCTTTAGCATCCGGTCGTCCAACGCATGAAGTTGCCTTATCGCAAGGGTGTTGGCGCGACGGGTGAACCAGCGGTCGAAGCTGGTGGCCAGTCTGCTGGCGAAAGCGCGCAAGGCGGCGAATATCCTGGATGTCTCGATCTGAACTGTGGGAACGTGGATTGTTTGGCTCATATATTCCATCGTCTTTCTCCTTGGGGTTTGTTTCGGTGATTGCCAACATAGGCAGTACCCTGCTGGAGTGCTTGACGAGGGTCTGGAGGAAGCCTGGAGAATCTCTGGATTCTCATGGAGACAGGCTGCATTTTTTGCATGAAGTTTGATCCGAGAGCGCCAACACCGGGGTGGGAGTGTTGCAATGCTTTATTGTTTTAGCGACTGCGAACTCGACACAGTGTGTCGCGAACTGCGACGTGGGGGGGCAGTTGTGCAGATCGAACCGCAAGTCTTCGAACTCCTGTGCCATTTGGTCGAGCGGTCCGACCAGTTTGTCAGCAAGGACGAACTGTTCGAAACGGTCTGGCAGGGCAAGACGGTCTCGGATGCGGCGCTTTCCAGCCGCATCAAGGCCGCCCGGCAGGCGATCGGCGATACAGGCACTGACCAGCGACTGATTCGCACTTTACATGGCCGTGGATTTCGCTTCGTCGCAACTGTCGAAAAGGTGGATAGCGCAGTGGACAGTGGGGAGTCTGGGTCGGCTGTGGTTGATAAGGATGAACCTCTAACACTTCCGGACAAGCCATCAATTGCGGTGCTTCCATTCGACAATCTGAGCGCGGACCCTGAACAGGAATATTTCGCCGACGGCCTGACCGAAGACATCATTACCTCCCTGTCGAAGCTTTCCGATATGTTTGTCATTTCTCGCCATTCAACGTTTGTCTACAAAGGAATGGCGAAGGACATTCGAAAAATCGCCGAAGATTTGGGGGTTGGCAACGTGCTGGAGGGAAGCGTCCGCAAGTCTGGCGATCGGGTTCGCATCACTGGTCAGCTTGTCGATGCCAAAACAGGCAAACATTTATGGGCCGAACGGTACGACAGGCAGCTCGGCGATATTTTTGATCTGCAGGATGATATTACCCGCGACATCGTAACCGCGCTACGCGTAAAGCTTACCGAAGGCGACCAGATCCAACTGCGGCGGCGCGGAACAGATAGCGTTGAGGCTTGGGAAAGTTATTGTCGGGGTCAATTCTACCTTCGCCGCTTTAACAAATCCGATAACGACCAGGCAAAACTGGCATTGGAAAAAGTCGTGGCGACGGACCCGAAATTTGTCTCCGCATGGAGCCATCTGGCATGGGTCCATTATATAGATGCACGCGGCGGATGGGCGCCGAGCGAAGAGGCCTTTGAACGGGCGTCGGAATGCGCCGAAAGAAGCCTTGCGATCGATGATCACCAGCCGGATGCCTATGCGATGCTGGGCGTCATCGCCCTTCATCATCGGAACTACCAGCAAGCCGTGGCGCTCGGCAGAAGGGCGATCGAAGTAGGCCCCAGCTTTGCCGACAACATTGTTCGGTTGGCGATGATGCTGAATTATTGCGGCGGCGCGGACGAAGCCATCCAACTGGTCGAGAAAGCTATGCGGCTCAGCCCTCATTATCCGGACTGGTATTTGGGGATCGCAGGCGTCGCGTATTGCCAACTCGGCCGATATGAGGAAGCGATCGCCGCCGATGAAGCCCGTTTGGCTCTAAATCCCGAAAACATGTATTCCGATTTCCGCCTTGCTGCGATTTACCAAAAACTGGGGCGCTATGAAGAGGCCCGCACCCATGTTGCACAAGCGCTGAGGAATAATCCCTCCACATCGTTATCGCAAATCGAAATATCCGAGCCCTACGAGGACCCTGAATTCCTCGACAACTATCTAGAATTATTGCGCATCGCCGGAATGCCGGAGTGATTGTCGTTTCGATGACCCGATTGCAGCGTCCGCTTATGGTGCTGTGGACGGCTCCTCCACCGGCATCGCGAATGTCCGCTTTTGGCTATTAGCGGACATTCCAGCCTATGTGGGTTTATGTCCGCTCTTGGGGGTAAAGCGGACATTCCAAGCTGAGTGGTTTTATGTCTGCTTATGACCCAAAGCGGACATTGGGAGTTGGGGGAGGTATAAAAAACGGAACTTGACGCTGACGGTGCCAACCGATTCATTGGTTGACTATTAGAAAGCGAAATAGAACCAACTTCGCAAACCGTATTCAAAGATTGTTTGCGGGCTTTCAAGACCAGCGGTTTCGTCGTAAGCCGACTCTATGTTGCGGAGACCAGCCAACTGTTATCCAGCCGCACGCGAATTTTCAAAGGGGCCTTTAAATGCTTTATGTTGATGTACCCACCCTGCCTGAATTCAAGATGCTGAATAGGGTTCGGGCTGACGCCTGCGTATCTATTTATCTGACGACCACACCGCTCTCCCAGAATACCGATGCAAGTCGCATTGAACTTGGAAATCTGGCAAAGCAGGCTCAAGACCAGCTTGAGACCGCAGGGTTTGACAAACGTCGGCTGGCCGCGTTGATGGAGCATTTCGACGATCTGGCCGATGATGACGAATTCTGGCGTTTGCAGGCCAACAGCCTCGCTGTTCTGCTGACTCCCGATCGCATCCGCACTTTCCGGCTGGCCAATACACTCTCGCCGATGGTTCAGGTGTCAGACCGCTACCATCTCAAGCCGCTCCTGAGAGCCATCACATTCCCGCATTCCGCCTTCGTCCTGGCTTTGTCTGAGAACGCAGTGAGGTTGGTCGAGGTCTTCGCCGAACTGCCGCCGGTGACCGTGAAGGTCGAAGGACTGCCGAAGGACGCGGCGAGCGCCGTGGGCAAGTCGACACTGAACGACCGCTCCCACAGCCGTCGAATCCATGGCTCTGAAGGACAGAATGTGCGGTTTCGCCAGTATGCGCGACAGGTTGATGCCGCCTTACGAGCGGTTCTTGCTGGACGTGACACGCCGCTAATCCTGGCTGCTACAGATCGCCTGGCATCCGTCTATAGCTCAGTCAACAACTACCCGAACCTTCTTCCTGATAGGATCGAAGATAGCCCTGACCAAATAAGCAATGCTGAATTAGCTGATGCGGCAAGGCCCATCCTGGATGCCTCTTACAAGAAAGAGATTCTGGAACTGCAGGACCTCTATAAGGCGCGTGCCGAAAAGGGCCGGGCGACAGCTGATCTATCGGATGCAGGAAGGGCTGCGACCTATGGTGCGATCGAGGCGTTGCTCGTTGACATCGACACAGTGGTTCCCGGAGCCGTGGACGAGGAGACTGGCGAACTTACATTAGCCGATAGTTCGGACGCGACCAGCTATGAAGTTGTCGATGAAATTGCTGGGCGAGCGCTGACCAGTGGTGCAAAGGTCTTGGGTGTTCGAAAGTCCGATTTGCCTGGGGAAGGTGAATTGGCGGCGATCCTTCGCTACCCGGTGTAGTTCGTGTGACAGCGAACATCCATTAAAGCTGGGAAAAACAAGCGCTGTTACTTTTCCTTGTCAAGGGCCGACATATGGCTCGGTGGTAGATATTCCGTCCAATGATGACTACTGTCATCAAGCAACACGGGAGGGGCAGACCTGTTCCCTTTTTATGAATTTGGGGAGCTGAGGTTTTAGTGTGAGTACACGCAACCTGCTGAGCATTGCGTTGGTGCTGTTTGCCGTTGGCATTTTTGCTCTCTGGTACGCCTGGGAGCGTCAGGAATACAGTTTGAGAGTCGCTGCCGGACAAAGTTCCGGGCAGGCCTACCAGCTTATCAAGGCTATCCAAACTGTTTCTCA
>CAYOEI010000446.1:0-6636 GCA_964402825.1 uncultured Hyphomicrobiaceae bacterium | reverse complement strand
GATACCCAAGGCCATGAACCAGCCGCGCTTTTGCTGCACGGCTTGCGAAACTTCAGCAACTACAGCTTTGGTCTGCGCCATGGGTAATCCTCCAATATGGTGTGATCTTCTCCCGTCTGTCCTCTCAGCAGTGCCCCCTATTTCAAGGACAGTGCGGTAACAACGGCATCGTCAATGGCGCCGGCAAGAAGGGCTTCGTTGTCCCGCTTGCACTCTTTCCGTAGCGCCTCGACAAATTTATCTCTCAGGGCCGTTTTATCAGCATCCGATTTCGCATAGTTGGAAATATCGATCTCATGGTTGTAGAGAGAGACCGCGACCAGCGCCCTGACAACTTTTTCGATGTAATCCACATCACCATTGCCCTCTTCCACCACGCTATTGCAGCTGTGGTACATAAAGGGCATTGCATCATCGACAAGTTTCTCAGCTGCCGGATCAGCCATCGCCGGGGCAGCCAGTGCAAATAGAACAAATGGCACTGCTATGAGTGCACTCAAGAATTTGGTCATGTCATGCTCCGCTCGTTCTGAAGTACCATTCACCTTCTGACGGCGCCGATTATCGCGCCGGCGGCGGCGCCTCTCCTCGCCCCTCTCCCGCCATTGACCACAGCGCCCACGCCGGCTCCGATTGCAGCGCCCCTGACGGCGCGCTTTGCCCGCCTGGCGTCAGCCGTCGTTGAGATCGCCAATGTAATGAACGTTGATATCAGCAAACCTGCGATAAGAAACCGGACTTGAAGATTGAACATTTTCTCTCCTCACAAGGTAAAAAACGGGTAACAAAAAAAGCTGCCTGTCTGGCGAAAAGCTTGCGGGGCCTCAATCAGAGCGACTGCTTTACCCCGTAAAAATATTTCACCTCAATGATTGTCAGCATTCCATCATTGTTGGTATCGGCAGATGCAAAGTCGGCAAGTTTTTCATCGATAACTTCCTCGATGGAAAGAGCGCCGTCCTTATCTGTCTGTGCGTTTCAGTTCCACCCGGCGGTTGATCGCGCGGCCCTGCAAGGTGTTGTTGGTCGATTTAGCCTCGCTGGCTCCGGCGCCAGATGCGCTGAGCCGCGAGGCCTTGATGCCGTAACGCTGAATGAGGCGTGCTTTGACCGAGTTGGCGCGCGCCAGTGACAACTTGGCATTGTAAGCCGCCTTGCCAATTGAATCAGTGTGCCCGCGGATCTCAAGCGTCCATCTCGGGTTCACTTTCAGCGTCTTGGCGATGTCGGATATCAACCCCCTGGTTTCCTTTCGGATCGTCGCCTTGTCGAAGGCGAAATGGATGCCATAGAGATCAAGCTTGCCAATCGTCTTCAGCGTCTGCTGCATGGCCGCCTGCTGTGAGTTGCCGGCGGATACATAAATGGTACGCACCGTGCGCGGCTTTCTCTCCCAGCTGAAATTGATGACATACTGGATCAGGACCGGCCGGTTCTTGTCGTTCAGGAAATAGAAATCGCCGGTTCCAGAGCGGTTGCCCTGCTGAAACACACCTTTCACGTGCACCGCTGGCATCTGGACCACCTGGTTCTCGATCAGCACCGGGACTTTGATGTTTGAGCGGTGCATTTTAAGCACCCCGTCAATCGTGTTCAGCCTGACATCATGCATCAACGCCACGCGGGCCTGACCGGTTGCGCGTAATTCCTTTAAGATGTCGTTTGAAATGCCGAGCGATGTGGTGCCCGGGACCAGAATTGGCACCTTGCGATCAAAGCCAATGAGATAGATTCTCGCGGACCGGCTGTCGGCCATGAGGACGCGCCGCCTAACCGCAATTCCGCGCGAGTCGCTATAGTCAATCTCGTACCACTCGCGATTGAGCCCGGTGATCGTATTGATCTCCTCCGCGTCGTAGCCGAACTGGTCGGTGTAGGCGCGCTTAATCTGAAGGCCCTTATGAAGGGCAAACGGGCCGGCATGGGCCGTTGAAGCGGCAAATGCCACCACAGCTATCAAAGAGGCAATCACTCCACTGGCCAGAATTTTCGAGATTTTCATGGTCATATGTCCTTTTTGCTAACGCTTCGATTTTCTATTTCGAACCCTTCGCAGTTTCAGATAATACCGGCGCGCCGCAACAGCGCCTCAGCCTTTGGCATGGCAGCCCTGCATCCATCCGTCAGCGTCGCCCTGTTGCTCCTCAGACAAGTGTAGAGCCGTCCGCCACCAGCCGGGATACCTCTGCAATACTGTTTCAGATCACTGCGGCAGGATGTGTTTTTCGCAAGTTGCCCGAGAGCGGCCATGGTTGCAGAGAGCCTTTCACTGGCTTCAAACATGGCAAACGTGCATTGGCCGGTAATCTTGTCATTATTGGCGAACAGGCAGGAAACAATCCTCCCGCCGCCGGGAGTGATGGAGCTGCAAAATTGTTTGATATCGCTGCCGCAATTCATCATAAGAGATTGAGGTATCGTGGCCTGTGCCTGGGCTGAGTTTGAAGACCCGTTTGACCAGATCACCAGACCCAGCATCACTGATAAATATGTGATTGGCAGACGTTTGATATTTTTAAACATTTGAATCCTCCCATCTCGCGCCTTGTAAGGACTTATTTGCGTTGTCCTCGGCGTCTATTTATCCCGTTACAACCATGCCGATCACGACATCAGCGTGTATCAGGGCGTGAATTCGCACCAGTCATACACTCTCAGATTGTACTTTTTGGCGTGGGTGTCGAGCATTTTGTTCAAGGCGATGGGGCCTGGACGCCTCTCTCCGCCTCAAATTGAAGTCGCTTTTCGGGGCTGGGCACTACGCCTTCTTGTACGTACACGGAGCGGATACATCACAGACATGTGGCCTATATGCAACAGCGCGATCTAAATCGCCAGATTTGCTCGTTGTATATTTGTTAACCTTTTGAAAAAATCCATACAATGAGGAATGGGGTTTGGAAAAAAATCTTGATGTCGTTGCTTTGCACGCATTGAGTTGACGGGATACGGATAAATGTTTGAGTCGTTAAACGCTCTTTTCCTCAGACTATTTCTCGGATTTGCCGTCCTGCTTGGCGCGGCTGGCGCCACGGCCAATGCCGCGGAATACGCCAAGAATATTTATCTTCTCGGCCAGAAGGCATCGATGGCGGGGTTTTTGCCGCCGCCAGGTAAATACGGTACGAGCCTCAAATATTTATATACTGGAGATGCCAGGGGAGATGTAGCCAGGTCCAGGACTTTGGGACAAGTTGGTGATGTTTCCCTGCAAGTGGATCTCGATATCGATGTGGATCTTTTCTTCGAAGTTCCCATCCTTCTGTGGACCACTCCGCACAAGATACTGGGTGGCAACCTCGGTTTAGGTGTCATCGTTCCCATAGGCTGGCAAGATGCCTCGGTCGACGTCGATGCTCTTGCCTCATTGACCCTTGCAAATGGCACGGCCATGACGATGGGAGAGAGGATTAAGATCGACGACGATACTTTCAACTTCGGCGATCCGCAGCTGACAGCCATGCTCGGATGGCATCAGGGCAACTTTCACTGGAATGTCGCCGGATTACTTAATGTTCCAATTGGCGACTATGACCAAAAGAACATCGTCAATATGGGCTTCAACCGCTGGGCCTTCGACGCCACTGCTGCCGGCACATGGTTTAACCCCCAGAATGGACACGAAGTCACAGTAGCCGGCGGCTTCACATTCAATGGTGAGAACGACGATACGAATTACGAAACCGGCACCGAATTTCACCTTGAAGCCGCAGTGATGCAACATTTCTCGAAGGCCTTCTCCATCGGAGTTACCGGTTATCACTATCAACAGGTGACAGGTGACAGCGGCGCAGGTGCTGTACTTGGCGCCTTTAAGGGCCGGGTTTCAGCGCTGGGGCCGAACATGACCTACAATTTCCAGTTTGGTAATACACCGGTTGCGACAACGTTGAGATGGCTGCATGAGTTCAATACCGAGAACCGTCTGAAGGGTGATGCTGTGTACTTTATGGCGACGATCCCTCTGGGAGGAGCACGCCGGTAAAGCAGTGAGATTGGTAATGGAATGACATGCGATGACAACGATCGTTTAACAGTATTTTTCTGGTTCCGGTTTCGCCGCACAGCAATCCGTCGCGAAAAATTCATAAGAGAAAGCAGGTTGTCTTGACCCTGCCAGCCAAGATTGACGGCCTCACTAAGGCCTTTCTTGTCTCCGGACTTATTCTGTTTTCAGCCATCCTGCTATACTATGGGGCTGGCGTCCTGATCCCTCTGGCTATCGCCCTGCTGGTCTGGTTCCTGATCAATGCCTTAACCACCGGCTTTCAGCGCATATCCTTGGGAACCATCAAAATTCCGCGCTCCCTGGCGCTTGTCCTGTCGATGGCGGTAATCGTCATTGCGGGCATTTTCGTGGTTGATCTCGTCGTCGTGAATGTAAGCGAGATGAGCACGCGGAAGTTTGACTTTGACAAGAGCCTCAACCCAATGATCGACAAGTTCGCCGATTTTGCCGGCATTTCGAACAAAGACATACTGAATCAGATATTCGACAAGATCGGCATCGAGACTCTTCTAAAGAAAATCATTACCGCGATGGCCGGCTTTGCCAGCCAGCTCGGAGTCATCGTGATCTATGTGATCTTCCTGCTGATCGAGCAGCAGTTCTTTGATGCCAAACTCAATGCTCTTGTGCGCGACGAAAAAAAGCGGCGGCAGATTCACGCCATCCTCGACAGGATTGCCGATGATATCCAGAGTTATATGCGGATCATGACCCTCCTCAGCGGGCTCACGGCCATTCTGTCTTATGCCGCCATGAAATGGCTTGGCCTGGAATATGCCGGCTTCTGGACCTTCCTGATCTTTATTCTGAATTTTATTCCAACCATCGGGTCTGTTCTGGCGACGGGGCTGCCGACTTTATTTGCGTTGCTGCAATACCAGAACTTCTCCGACCCGCTGATCCTGCTGGTGGTTATCGGCCTTATCCAATTCCTGATAGGAAATTTTCTGCAACCTCGGCTGGCGAGCGAGACCCTCAATATGAGCCAGTTTGTCGTAATCCTCTCACTCTTCGTATGGGGCGCGTTCTGGGGTGTCACAGGTATGTTTCTCGCAGTGCCGATGACAGCGATCCTGATGATCATATTATCCAACTTTGAATCCACACAGCCGGTAGCAATTCTGATGTCGCAGAACGGCCGCATTGTCACAAGCGGACATAAACCCACCTAGGCTGGAGCGTCCGCTGAGTGCGGACATCGATCTATTCAATCATCATTAAAACCGATGAGCCATCTGACAATCGGGGGTAATGGCCAGGACAAAGTTATTTCAACTTCTTTCTGGCGAGCTCCGCGCCCGCGCCAAGCGCCTGCAACTTGCCCACCGCCACGTCGCGGGGAAGGGGTGCAAGGCCACAATTTGTACACGGATAAGTGCGTTCGGGATCAACGAACTCCATCGCTCTTAATAGTGTGTCGGCGACCTTCTCCGGTGTCTCGACCTCCAAGGATGCAACGTCGATAGCGCCAACAAGCACATCCTTGTCTTTCAGCAAACCAATCAGTTCAAGCGGCACCTTGGAGTCAGCGCATTCGAGCGAGACCTGATCAATGTCGCTGTTGTTGATGGCTG
The DNA here is from genome assembly GCA_964402825.1 of uncultured Hyphomicrobiaceae bacterium. GTDB lineage: Bacteria > Pseudomonadota > Alphaproteobacteria > Rhizobiales > Methyloligellaceae > UBA2767. The sequence goes on along the minus strand of CAYOEI010000446.1, from coordinate 1,053 downwards.
GAAAAATTTCCTCATATTGCCGCCATTCGCTGCCTAGCGTTTTCTTCCAGTCGATATTCTCCTTGATGCCGTAGCCATAACAGATGTGCACAGCCGTGGTGCATTTGAGCCCATTTCGCGCGGCGTTCAGTGCATCGACGCCCCATTCGACCGTATCCAGCATGAAAGCATTGAAGGCTGGCTCGTCAAACTGGATGGTATCGACGCCAAGCGCCTCCAGCTCTTTTGCTTCTTCATTGAGAAGTGCGGCAAAGGCCATCGCCATGTCGGAGCGTGTGTCGTAATGGTCATTCGCAATAGTGTCGCAAATGGTCATCGGGCCAGGCAGGGTGAATTTCAGCTTATTTCTAGCATGCGGACGGACATACCGGACTTCGTCGGAATGTATAGAATATTTGCGCGAGACCGGACCTGTTACCGTTGGCACATCGACCACATAGCGGTTGTCGCGGATACCCATCTTGGTTTTCTTGTCCCAGTCGATACCGTCGCAATGTTCCAGAAAGCCATGAACGAAGTGGACACGGAACTGCTCGCCGCCACTGACAATATCGATGCCTGCATCTTCCTGTTCCTTCAGCCAGATCAGCGTTGCATCGCGCTTGCCCTGCTCCAATTCCTTGCCCTCCAGCCGCCACGCCGCCCAGAGCTTCTCTGGCTCGGCGAGCCATGACGGTTTGGGCAAGGACCCGGCAATGGTCGTTTCAAGCATCTTAATTTCCTCACTCATATGGCGCACATGTTATCTGCCTGGCGTTTTCATTTCGCGAGAGAAGGTTACTTGAAAACCGGCCAACTGCAAGTGTGAGCAAGTTACGAAAAGGGAATATCAGTGCCAAGCGAAGGCGACCTTCCTGAGCGTCTCATCGCCAAGTTGCAAGCGAGTGAATCCACACAGCCGGTGGCAATTCTGATGTCGCAGAACGGCCGCATTGACATAAGCGGACATAAACCCACCTAGCTAACGCGCACCATCTGACGATCCGCCCTAACTGCTCCTGGCCGCTTCTGACAGCGCACTCAGCTTGGAGACAGCCATCTCGCGGGTCATGA
>CAYOEI010000445.1:0-2655 GCA_964402825.1 uncultured Hyphomicrobiaceae bacterium | reverse complement strand
CTGGTGCGATACCGGACGCTGAATGTGCGCCGCTCCCACCGTGGAAGGGGTCTCGGATCGCTCCTTCTGACTTGCGCAATCAACATGGACTGGAAATCTTCCGATCACGATCTGTTTGGCTGGATAAGACGCGACCATCAGGCCTGGGCAAAGATTCACGGCTTCAAACCGCTCGACGGAAGCTGGCATGACAACCACATCGCCATGACAAAACCCCTTAGCGATTTCTGACGCATGTTCCGGCTTTGAGCGGCTTCCGGATCAGCTGGAATTTCGTTACATACATATGCGTGGTCCGCCGTGCCGCCGGAACACCGGTGAATTGTTCGCGCCCGTGGGCCATGTTAGGGTTTCACACGATTTTCTGAGCTTGATTTGAAGAGTGCCCTTCCTTGGATGACCTCATAAGGATCAACGACCTGAGGGTCGAATTTACCCTGCTTGGCGGCAAGATGGAGGCCGTGAAGGGCGTGTCCATGCGTATCCGGCCAAGCTCGACCGTGGCCCTTGTCGGGGAGTCCGGTTCGGGCAAGTCCGTCATCGCGCAATCAATCATGGGAATTCTTCCCGACGCGGGGCGGATCAAATCAGGAGAAATACTGTTCGCCGATCCGAACCAGGGGGGCACGGTTATCGACATTGCTGCCCTGTCACAGGACAGTAAGGAAATACGCGGCATCCGCGGCGGTCGCATTTCCATCATTTTCCAGGAACCGATGACCTCTCTGTCGCAGTTTTACACCATCGGGAACCAGATCGGCGAGGCGCTTCACCTGCATCGCGACATTGGCGTGAATGATGGGCGCGAGGCCGTTGAGACGATGCTGCGGCTGGTCGGCTTTCCCGATCCGCCGGGAGCCATGAACAAATATTCCTTCGAACTTTCGGGCGGTCTGCGTCAACGGGCGATGATTGCGATGGCGCTGGTGTGCCGGCCGGCCCTGCTGATCGCGGACGAGCCGACGACTGCGATCGACGTTTCAATCCAGGCCAACATTCTGAAATTGATCAAGAACCTTCAATCCGAACTTGGCATGGCGGTTTTGATGATCACCCACGATCTAGGTGTCGTCGCCAATGTCGCCGATGAAGTGGTCGTCCTCTATCACGGCCAGATCATGGAAAGTGGCCAGGTTGGCGACATCTTCCGGAATCCATCCCATAAATATCTGCGCGCTTTGATCAATGCAGTGCCACATTTCAATATGAAAGCCGGCGAGCGCCTGACCCCGGTTCACGAAATTGAATATGAATCCGGGCCGTTGATGAGTGCAAAAGAGCCCTGGCCCGACGGCGTCGACAAGAAGGCAACGCTGCTGAGCGTGAAAGGACTCACGAAGCACTACACCACGCGCAAGCAATCCTGGTTGGGCGCGCGCGAAGCCACCAGGATCACGGCGGTTGACAGCGTGGGTTTCGACATCAAGCGCGGCGAGTGTCTTGGTCTGGTTGGCGAAAGCGGTTGCGGCAAGACGTCGGTCAGCAAGATTATCATGCGTGCCATCTCACCTGATGGAGGGACCGTCACGTTTAACGACCGTGGCAAGCCTGTGGATCTCTTTTCGGTCGGAGACGAAGAGATGATGCCGCTTCGCCGCAAGATCCAGATGATCTTCCAGGACCCGGTCGGCTCACTGAACCCGCGCATGACGGTATTTGATATTATCCGCGAACCACTGGTCATCCACGAGATCGGCAACGCACGCGAACAGGCAGACATGGTGCGCGAACTGGTGCGCCTCGTTGGCCTCGACCCGCACTTCCTCAATCGCTACCCGCACAGTTTTTCCGGCGGCCAGCGCCAGCGTATTGGCCTGGCAAGGGCATTGGCGCTGAAGCCCGATCTGCTGATCTGCGATGAACCGGTTTCGGCGCTCGATGTGTCAATCCAGGCCCAGGTCCTCAATTTGTTCAAGGACCTGCAAAAGGACCTGAACCTCACCTATCTGTTCATTTCGCATAATCTGGCGGTCGTTGACTGTATCGCCGACCGCATCGCGGTGATGTGCCAGGGCCGCATCGTCGAGATTGCCCCGCGCGAGCTGTTGTTCCGCAATCCCGTCCATCATTATACGCGCCGGTTGATGGCCGCCGTGCCCTATCCTGATCTTGACCGGAAACTCGATTTCTCAACCTTTGGGAAGGTGGGCAGCGATGAACCGGAAGCGTGGCCCAAACCCTTTGCGCTTGGACCTGACCGGCCTTCTGCAATGTTCGATCTGGGCGGAGAACATTACGTTCTTGCGGCTGAGGGAACATCACCGCAGGAGCTCGCATCATGATGGCTGGGCGTATCGCATGGTTGCTCAGCCTTATTCTGTTCGCTTTTCCGGCGGCGGCGGCAGCGCTGATCGAGGTGCCAAGTCTTGTCAAACAGATCCAAAGCGGCGATCTGCCGCCGGTGGAGAAGCGCGTACCCCTGGAGCCCGCCATCATCGATCTCGACGCGCAGGGCAAGGTGCTGGGCCGGTACGGTGGTGAATTACGGCTGCTGATGGGCAAGCAGAAGGATACGCGAATGATGAGCGTATACGGCTATGCGCGGCTCATCTCGCTCGACGACGGGATGCGTTTCAGCCCCGATATTCTGAAGAGTTTCGAGGTGCGTGAGGGCCGCGAATTCACTTTTCATCTGCGTGAGGGGCACAAATGGTC
>CAYOEI010000444.1:0-2913 GCA_964402825.1 uncultured Hyphomicrobiaceae bacterium | reverse complement strand
AAAACAGAAACGCAACGCCGAGAACAAAAGCCCCCACCGGTTCGCGCATGACGGCGGCGGCAAAGAGCGCGATTGCATAGAAGCTCAGCAGCAGTAAGGCAGCAGCCAGATAGCTCGCGAATATGACACCGAAGTCGGGATCACCGAGATAGGCAACGGTTGCAAGAAACGGAGTGGTAAAAAGCAGCACCAACAGCAGCACGGCAGCGCCGGCGATAAATTTTCCACCAACGACGCTCCACAGTGGCAGCGGCAGGCTTAGGGTCAGTTCTATACCGCGGTCGCCCGGTTCATCGGTCCAGGCGCGCATTGCCAGCGCGGGCACCAGAATAAGAGCAACCCACGGCAGAAAGGTCAGCATGGGCCTGATAGATGCCTCATCGCTGGCATAGAAATCCGCGATCAGAAAAATGCAGGCAGCGAGAAATATCAGGAACCCGGCCTGAAAAACATAGGTGAGTGGCGAATAGATGAGCTGGCGCCATTCGTGCCGAAAGACAGCATAAAGCGATCCCGGCGCGGTTGGCTTATGTTCAGCGACCTGGGTATCGGCCATGGGACCATCAACTCCGTGCTTCGGTGGTTTGCGGTTGCGTCAGACGTTGAAACGCCGGTGCCAGACGCCCCTTACGGTCAGATAATTTCTTTGGCGTGTCGTCAGCCACGATCTGCCCGTTCGTGATAATTATCACGCGGTCGCAAATTTCTTCGGCTTCTTCGAGAATATGCGTCGAGAATAAGATCGCCTTGTGTGAAGCGATCGACTTTATCAAGTGCCGGACATGCCTCTTCTGATTGGGATCAAGCCCGTCCGTCGGCTCATCGAGGATCAACACCGGTGGATTGTGAAGGATGGCCTGGGCAAACCATGCGCGCTGTCTCCAGCCCTTGGAAAGCGTGCGAATTGTTTGATTCAGCGCGGCTGCCAACTTTGTTTCATCGCAAACCCGGTCAATTGCGATCTCTAAGTCTCTCCCCCACCAACCCCGGCATTCCCCGCAATATTTCAGGAACTCGCGAACCGTAAGGTTGGGGAAACCGGCCGCCGCCTCGGGCAGGTAACCGAGTTGCGCGCGCGCGCTAAGCGTTGCGTTGATAATGTCATACCCCGCGATATGAGCAGTGCCGCTGTCAGGCTGGAGATATCCAGTCAGCAGCCGCATGGTCGTTGATTTTCCGGCGCCGTTTGGCCCGAGAAAACCGACGACACTTCCTTGTGCGATTTCGAAAGAGACATCCTTGACCGCCACAAGAGTACCGAATGATCGGGTCAGGTTTTTAGCTTCTACCAGGACTGTCATGAAGTGTACTCAATAATCCGGCGATGATTGCAGGGTTGGGAGCCTACCAACCGGACAGAAAGCCCACAGCGATGAATGCTGCAACGCTTGCCCACGAAACAGCATAGCCTGTTCTGAGAATGAGCCGGGCTGTGTTCGGACGGGTTGTCGAGTTTTTGCGGAGCAGATAACCGCCGGTCGTCGAAATAACCCCTCCGGCCAGGGCAAGCCCGATTATAACCTCGCGCTGAAGCAACAAGCCGAGAGATTGCATTTGCTTTATTCGTTCCTTACTGAAAATGCCTCGACGAAGTCGGATTGCTTACCAGAACTCTTGAAGTTCTTCAGTGCCTCCTCGTGCAGTATTTCCATGGCTTCACGTTTGTATTCATAGGCTTTGGAAGAACTCAACATCTGGAATGTGCGCGGACGTTCGAGTTCGATATCGATAACCGCCCTTACATGTGCCGGCTTGTTTGACAGGACCACCAGTCGGTCCGCAAGAAAGATGGCTTCCTCGATTTCCGAGGTGACAAAAAGGTTTGTCCGGCGGTTTTTCTCAAAAATTCGGAGGAAAAATTCCTGCATAAGCTCGCGTGACATGGCATCGAGCCCCCGGAAAGGCTCATCCATAATCATCAGCTTCGGCTGGTTGATCAGAGCGCGGGCGAGCTCAGCACGACGCTGCATGCCACCTGAAAGCTGAAGCGGATACTTATCCTTGAATTCGACCAGGCCAACGGTTTCAAAGAGTTTGTCGGCTTCTTCCTTCATCTGCTCAGCCGACATGTCACCCCGTAACTGAGGTCCGAAAATAACATTCTGATAGGCCGTCTGCCACGGGATCAGCGCCGATTCCTGGAACACCACCATCCGGTCCCGGCCCGGGCCGGTGACAGGTTTTCCATCAATAAGAACTTCACCACTGTCGGGGAGTTCAAATCCAGCGATAAGATTAACCAGTGTAGACTTGCCACAGCCCGAGGGACCGACGACAGCTGTTAGTTTTCCGGGAGGAATTTCCAAATTAAGATTGCTGAGGACGTCCTCGTGTTCCCAATCCTCCCCATATCCCTTGCTTACATTTATCAACTCCAGCCGGCTCTTGCCGGCAATTTGCTTGGCCGCTGGCTTACCATTGGTCTTGCCTGTTTTCCGGGCCTTTGTACTGGTGCTGATTTTCTTTTTCGCCATGGAATTTTTCCCGTACTGGAGCCCCTAAAATATCCGCCGCCATGGCATGAAAATATATCCGATATACCGGATCAGGCTGCTCGAAACATAGCCGGCGATGCCGATCCTGATCATGCCGACAATAACCTGAGGCATGGAACCGCCCATATAGGAACTCCAGATAAAGAAGCCCAGGCCACCGCCAGATTGCTGCCCGCCACCGGAAATCATTTCAGCCGCCACAACCACTTCCCAGGTAATCCCCATACCAACCGCCGCGCCGGTGAAAATGGATGGCAGCGTTCCTGGAAGAATTATCCTCCTGAAAAGGTCCCATTTGGTTGCTCCCATGGACTGGGCCGCCCGCAGATATTGAATGTCGATGGTGCGGGCACCGCCAAGGACGTTGATAACGATGGTGAAGAAGGCGCCAAGAAAGGTCACGAATGCGATCGACAAC
>CAYOEI010000443.1:0-2819 GCA_964402825.1 uncultured Hyphomicrobiaceae bacterium | reverse complement strand
TCAGGTGAGGGCGCGTAGGTTACGCCCAGATGGGCACCCATGCCAGGGCGCTCGACAGATAGAGATTTGACGGCTGGCAGCGGCCGCGAGGCAAGGCACGCTCAAAATCCGACCCCCGGAACTTTTCGGCGGCACATATACGTGAGATCGATCCGTAGACCAAAAAAATCAAAAAAAATCCGAAGAACTTTCCGACATGCAGTTGCAACGCGCTAGCAACTAGTACATCGACAAAGTCGACTTTGGCGGAAAATTAGCCGCTAGCAAATCGACGGCCGGATGTTAGTCACTAGACATGCTAATCGCGTGCAAGCAGGCGGCGCACTGCGCTTCGGGACGCGCCCACACGCTTTGCGATCTCGCGCACCGAATAGCCCATGTCGCGCAGCCGCCGGAACTCTCCCTTAGGCAATCAGCCCAATCTGTCCAACAGGTGCTGACGGGGAACAGCCTCGTCTCCGGTTCTCCCCTTTTGCCGGAGACGGGCGCGCGTCCAGCGTGTCCTCGTGGCTCATAAGCGGATATAAGACTATGGGTCGCAGATGTCCGCTTTACCCCCAAAAGCGGACATTCGGACGGACCTGAGAAATGTCCGCTAAGTGCCAAAAGCAGACATTGAACCCAAATATCGACGGCTGTTTGTGGTCAGCGTTGTGTCGATCGGCCGTCGCGTTGAATTGCAAACCAGCCGATGACAAAGACAGCTGATAGCAACGCGGCAGTTGCAAGGAATACGACCCGGTACTCGCCTGTCATTATGAGCAACGCGCCACAGATGGCCATTCCGAAACCGCCCGCCCGCGCCCGAGGCCATCGGCCCGTTGGACCGAAGTCCATCAATGAACTAACAATGCAACTGGATCAATCGGTGGGGGCTGGTCAACGGCATCATGCCGTTTGCATTAGACAGACGATCAAACAGACGCACTTCCGAAGAGCGTGATCGATGGTTGTTGCAAGTTCAGAAAAGCGCATGCGCCGCTCGTCGGCTCCGCTCGTCGGATTCATCATCTGCTTTTTTGGATTTGTCGGTTTGCTCTTCGTCCCACTTTGGGCACCAGCTCTATTGCGATTGGAGCACTGGACCGCAGATTGGCGCACCGCTGTCTTATCTGATCGCGGTCCGGCGGAGCACGAACGGCTCGCCGTGATCCTCATCAGCGACGATACTCTTGAGCCCTACCCGTACTTATCTCCGATTGATCGCGGTCTCTTGGCCAACCTTGTCCGCGCCGTTGACGCCGCTGGCGCGCGCGCCGTCGGTATTGATATCTTCTTTGCGAAAGAAACCGAGAAAAGCAAGGATGAGCAGCTTCTGGACGCATTTCAGCAGGCAAAATCAAAGATCGTAATCGCTGCCCTTGACAAGCGCGGCAGGTTGAAACCAAAGCAGATACGTTTCCAGACGGAATTTCTGTCTCGTGCCGCAAGGTCGGTGGGATTCATCAATCTCAGTAAAGATCACGATGGCGTGGTCCGCTACCGCCCCCAGTCCCACGTTGATCCCGAAATTCCAATCAGTTTCTCCGTGCAATTGGCCAGAGCCGATAACGCGGCTCTGATTGCGGAGCCCTCGCGGATTAGCTGGTTATTGCCGCCCCGTAACGGCGAGCGAACCTTTTTCACCCTGCCGGCTGAAGCGCTTCTCCCAGGCACGAGCGCGCATGCAACATCAGCAAATAACGGTGATCTGAGGAAGTTAAAGGACAGGATTGTGCTTATCGGCGGCGATCTTGCTTATCGCGACCGGCACGAGACGCCAATGACGGGGGGGTCCGTCGAAAAAATGTCGGGCGTCATGGTCCACGCGCACCTCACCGCGCAACTGATCGACAATCGGAGAGCCAGAGAACTAAAACCGTTCGACGCACGGATTATTTTTGCAGCTCTTGCTTTTGTCGGGCTTCTTCTTGGTTGGCGGACCCAGCTTCGAGGTTACAATGTACCCGGCATTGCAGCCACTGCCATTCTGGTAGGCGTTGACATTCTGGTCTTTTGGAAGACACGCGTGGTCTTGCCGTTTACGCTGTCGGTGGTTGCATGGTACCTAGGGATTACAGCAGGTAGTTTTCTTCAACGGATTGTTGTGGGCAAAACCCCCGCTCAATAGGAGGTGAAGCATGAGTTGGATCGCCAAATCATGTCGGAGCGCTCTTCTGTTGGGGGTGACCACTGCAACGAGCGTTATGCTGCCTCTTTCCTCATATGCGAAAATAGATGGATCGGACCCCGTTCCCTTTGTCGTACCCAATGACACATGTGGCCGTGATATTGAGATGGCAGGGTGCAGAAAGGCGGCGTTAGGTCAGCTGATCAGGCTGGCGGCAGAGGAATCCTGGTTCTGCCGAAATTTTCCACGATATTGTGGTGACGAGAGTGGCGGTGGCGGCGTTCAACGCCACGATGATAGTAGCGGTGGCACCATGCAACGCCATAAGCCAAGTACCTTGGACGCAAGCCGTCCTCCTCCTCCTGCTCCTCCTCCTCCTCGAACAGGAGATGACGACTCCGAGCGGCCAGCTGCGGAAGAAAAGGGCCCAGCGTCAGACGCCGCATCCCCCGAAGAGATACACGAATAGATCTTTCGGACCACACGCCATTCTTGCCGGCGCCGCGCTCTGGCTTGCAGGGGCCGCAACCGAGTCGGTGTGGCTGCTTTAGCTTATGGGCGCGTGTGGGTTCGCGGGGCTGGCGGTCATACCGCTGCGGGTTGTCCTGGCAGTCGTCGAGATCACAGACTCGCTGACGGGCGGTAGGTTTTCAGGCACCCAAGCCCGCGCGCCCTAGGCCGACCCTCAAATCTCGCTGTGCGGGCATCC
>CAYOEI010000442.1:0-6867 GCA_964402825.1 uncultured Hyphomicrobiaceae bacterium | reverse complement strand
GTTGTTTTCCTTGGCATATTTCATCGAGTCTTCGTCGATCAGCGGCTGGATCACCGCCATCTCCGGCTCATAGAACTTCGAGACGATCGACCATTTCTTGCCGTCCCCTTGCTGCAGGGCGACAACACCAGCGCCGCCATGGTTGGCGCAGGTGATCTTGACAGGAATAGTAAATCCGCCAAGACCCAACGCCTTCAGACGGGCTTCATCGACGTCGAGGGCTTCAAGGCCATCGCGCATCATCGCGCCCGTGATCTCCTTGGTGCCATGGATTTTCATGGCTGTGCGAATGGCTTCCGAATTCCACATCGCAGCCACCAGGCCACGGTTGTAGAGCACTTCGCCAACCCGGTCCTTGAAGTCAGGATGCGGCGCCTTGCCGGCATCGTAGAGATATTTGAGGATGTCCCTGTGGGCCTGGAAATTTTTACCAGGCTGATGGCACGCACCCGACAGATAGCCCTTCGCGTCCATGCCGGAGGGCTTCACGTCATTTTCCGAACCGGACCACCACACGCCGATAAAACGGTCCATCGGGAAACGGATCGAGGCGGCTTCCTTGATCGCCACCTGGTTCATGACGCCCCAGCCCCACAACAGGATCCAGTCGGGCTTGTCACGGCGAATCTTCAGCCAGGTCGCTTTCTGCTCCTGACCTGGATGATCGACGGCCAGAGCCTTAAAGGCGAAGCCGTGCTTTTCGGACAACTTCTCCAGGGTGCGGATCGGTTCCTTGCCATCAGCGGAGTTGTGATAGACGAGATGGATTTTCTTGCCCTTGAGCTTGCCCATGCCGCCTTCCTTTTCGCCGATATATTTGACCAGCGCGGAAGCCTGGCTCCAGTAGGTCGCCGGGAAGTTGAACACCCATTTGAAGACCTTGCCGTTGGCGGCGGATGTCCGGCCATAGCCCATGGAATGGATCGGTATCTTATCCACTGAAGCCTTGGGGATCAGCTGGTAGGTGATGCCGGTCGAGAGCGGCTGGTACACCAGCGCGCCGCTGCCTGCCTTCTTGGTCTTCTCGTAGCACTCGACACCCTTCTTGGTGTTGTAGGCGGTCTCGCAAGGCACCATCTTGATCTTGACGCCATTGATGCCGCCATCGCGCTCGTTGAGCATGGTAAAGTAATCGGTCCAGCCATTGGCGAAGGGAATGCCGTTGGGAGCATAAGGTCCGGTCCGGTAATCCATCGACGGAATCGTAAGTTCATAAGCACGCACGGAACCTGCCGCGAGTGGCATCGCCACGACTACCGCGGCAGCCGCGAGTATACAGTTACGCAACTTCATAGCTTTCCTCCCATATCTTAGGGTGCCTGAACATGTGTCAGCACCTTGTCTCCAAGCTTAGCATGCCGGAACAATGTCTCAACACCAATTTACCTCCTCAATTGGTCGAACCCTAATGCGGGTACGGCCATAGTCTCAGCTTCTCCTTGATGATTTGCCACAACCGCGCAAGGCCGTGTGGCTCCACAATCAGGAAGAAGATGATCAGGACCCCGAAGGCCGTGATTTCTATATGCTTGGCGAACACCGCCGTCATGCCGAAGCCGTCGACCAGCAGGTTTTTGAGGCCGATTGGCATCAGTACGATAAACGCCGCGCCGAGAAAAGAGCCCAGCACAGAGCCGAGCCCGCCGACGATGATCATGAACAGGACCAGGAAGGATTCTTCGATACCGTATGTTTCTCCCGATTCCGCCGCGCCCAGCCAGACGGCGAAGATCAAGGCGCCGGCAACGCCGATATAGAACGACGAAACGGCGAAGGCGGTGAGCTTCATCAGGTAGGGGCGGATACCGATAAGCTCCGCCGCGATATCCATATCGCGTATCGCCATCCACATGCGCCCGAAGCGGCCGCGCACCATATTTTTGGCCGCCAGTGCGAAGACGACGACTATGCTCAGCACGAAAAGATAGCGCACCACCGGATCGGCCCTCTGGGTCGTCACCAGGAAGCCAAGCGCCTCGCGCGGCACCACGGAGATCTGACCCGTGGCGTTGTAGTTGTAGAACCAGGGCACCTTGTAAAACAGCCAGATGATAAAGAATTGCGAGGCGAGCGTCGCCACCACCAGATAGAAGCCCTTGATGCGCAAGCACGGCAGCCCGAAGAGCAGCCCGACGAGCGCTGTCGTCGCTCCGGCGCCGCCAAGAACCAGGATCATGTCCAGCTCGGGAAAGGACGTCATCAGCTTGTAGGACGAATAGCCGCCCACAGCGAGAAATCCACCCGTGCCGAGCGAGAGCTGGCCGCAGTAACCGGTGAGAATATTCAGCCCCAGCGCCGCCAGCGAGTAAACCAGCAACGGGATGAACACGGCGTTTGCCCAATAATCATCCATGATAAGCGGCACGCCCACGAAGGCGATGGCGAGGATGGCGATCATGGCCCAGCGATCCTGCGGGATGGGGAAGATCACCTGATCCGCGGCGTAGCTGGTTTTGAACAGGCCCGATTCACGATACAGCATGGCGTTAAACTCTCTCGATTATCTTCTCGCCGAACAGACCCTGTGGCCGGAACATCAGGAAGAAAAGAGCAAGAACATAGGCGAACCAGTTTTCGGTCGCAGAAAAGATTTGCGGGTCAAGCTCAACCCAGCCTTCGAATGCCGCGGCAATCAGTTCGCCGCCGAAGACTTCGGCCAGTTTTTCACCTATCCCGATAATGAGACCCCCCACAATGGCGCCTGGAATGGATGTAAATCCGCCGAGAATAAGGACCGGAAGCGCTTTCAGCGCAATCAGCGAAAGCGAAAACTGGACGCCCGACTTCGCCCCCCACATGACGCCCGCGGCCAGGGCGACGATACCGGCGACCGACCAGACGATAATCCAGATCGTGCGCAGGGAAATACCGACCGAAAGCGCGGCCTGATGGTCGTCCGCCACGGCGCGCAAGGCCCGGCCGATGCGGGTCTTCTGGAAAAAAACGGCGAGGACCGTCACCAGCACCGCGGCGGTCCCGGCGGCGACCATTTCGATCTTCTCTATGTAAAGATCATGGGTATCGAACAGCCAGTCCCACGCGCCCTGCGGCAGGCCAAGGTCGATCACCTTCACATCCGAGCCCCACATCATGTCGCCGACGCCTTCGAACACGTAAGTGAGGCCGACCATGGCCATGAACAAGATGATGTGTTCCTGATTCACTAGATGGCGCAGAATCAATCTCTCGATCAGCACGGCAACGATGAACATGACGAAGATGGTCACAGGTATCGCGGCCCACACCGGCAGGGCCAGGGCCGGGTTGTCGGTATTCGTAAATGGGATCGTCCCGCTCAGCAGGCCGACCAGGGTCAGCGCCGCGAACAGGGCCATGACGCCTTGCGAAAAATTAAACGCGCCAGAGGCCTTGAAGATCAGCACGAAGCCGAGCGCCACCAGCGAATACATGATGCCCGCAAGCGCCCCGCTGATCACGGTCTCAAGGACAAACAACATCTATAAACCCCTCTCTTGAGGTCATGCTCTATCAGTCATGGCTGACGCCGAGATAGGCGTCGATTACATCCTGGTTATTCTGCACCTGTTTGGGCGTTCCGTCGGCGATTTTCCGGCCGTAATCGAGCACGACGACCCGATCGGACAAATCCATCACCACACCCATATCGTGTTCAATCAGCGCTATCGTCGTCCCGTATTGTTCGCTCACATCGATGACGAAACGCGACATGTCTTCTTTTTCCTCGAGGTTCATGCCCGCCATCGGTTCATCCAGTAACAGCAAGTCCGGTTCCATCGCCAGCGCGCGGCCAAGCTCTACGCGTTTCTGCAGACCGTAGGGCAGTTTTCCGACCGGGATCCGCCTGATGTGCTGAATCTCGAGAAAATCGATGATTTTTTCGACGAACTCGCGGTGTTCCAGCTCTTCCTTTTTCGCCGGCCCGTAATACAGCATCTGCCAGAAAATATTGCTCTTCATCCGCAGCGCGCGCCCCGACATGATGTTATCGAGCGTGGTCATTCCCTTGAACAACGCCACATTCTGGAACGTGCGCGCGATGCCCTGGGTCGCGGCGATGTGCGGGCGCATGTTATGACGCGTCTTGCCCTTGTAGGTAATCGTGCCTTCCTGGGGATGATAGAAGCCGTTGATGACGTTGAGCATCGATGTCTTGCCGGCGCCGTTCGGCCCGATAATAGCGCGGATCTCACCCTTCTTGATGTCGAAGCTGACATCGCGGATCGCCTTTACCCCGCCGAACGACAGCGATACGTCCTCGACCGAGAGCAGCGTCCCGGCCTTGCCGTTCGCCTTGTTGTTGCGCGCCGCGTTCACTCCGCCGCCTCCTTGAGCAGCTCAGCCGGGTAGGGCGTCATGGTGACGATCTTCACCTCGCCATGGACGGTGCCCCTGCGGCCATCCTCAAACATAACTTGCGTCGATATCTTGCAGCTTTTCGACTCATCGTAGAGCGCCTTCACCAGCGGGCCATAGCGGTCGGAGATGAAGGAGCGCCGCACCTTTTGCGTGCGCGTCAACTCGCCATCGTCGGCATCGAGTTCCTTGTGCAGGATCAGGAAGCGGCGGATTTGCGACCCGGCAAGCTCCGGCTCATTGGCCAGGCTCGCGTTGACCTCGTTCACATTCTCCTCGATCATCTTGTAGACATCCGCGTGCGCGGCCAGTTCCTGATAGGTGCCGTAGACGATGTTATTGCGCTCGGCCCAGTTGCCGACCGCAACCAGATCGATATTGAGCATCACCGTGCAAAAGTCGCGACCGTCTCCGTAGGCGACCGCTTCCCGGATATTGGCAAAGAATTTGAGCTTGTTCTCGATGTATTTCGGCGCGAACAGGGTTCCGTCATTGATCTTGCCGACATCCTTTGCCCGGTCGATGATCTTAAGATGCCCGGTCTTGGCGTCGATCAGGCCGGCATCGCCGGTCTTGACGAAACCGTCCTCGGTTATCGTCTCCGCGGTTCGCTTCTTGTCCTTGAAATATCCGGTGAACATTCCCGGCGACTTGAACAGCACCTCGCCATTTCTGTCGATGCGAATCTCGACACCAGGAAAGGGCGGCCCCACCGTGTCGGCGTGAATTTCGCCGTCCGGCTGGGCGGTCACATAGAGAAAGGTTTCGGTCTGGCCGTACAGCTGCTTCAGGTTCATACCCAGCGAACGGTAGAACTGGAACAAGTCAGGGCCGATCGCCTCGCCGGCGGTATAGGCGACGCGAATGTTCGAGAATCCAAGGCGGTTCTTGATCGGTCCATAGATCAGCAATTCACCCAGAGCATAAAGCACGCGGCCGGTGAGCGGCACCGGCCTGGCGTTCAGAATGTCCTCGCCATAGCGTCGCGCGACGCTGATGAAGGTGCGATAGAGCCACTGCATGAACCGGTCCGCATCCTCCATGCGGATCTGGATTTGCGTGAGCAGGGACGCGAACACGGACGGCGGTGCGAAATAGAATGTCGGTCCGATCTCGCGCAGATTCTCCTGCACGGTTTCGGAGCTTTCCGGGCAGGCGATGCAGAACCCCGCGACCATGCCCTGGGCATAGTTGAGATAGTGGTCGCCAACCCATGCCAGCGGCAGATAGGCCAGCGTGACATCATTTTCGTCGAGCCTGTCGAACGCCACCGAATCCGCCGCCGCCGCGATGCATCTCTCGCCGGTAAGCTGCACGCCTTTCGACGTGCCGGTGGTCCCCGAGGTGTACAGGATGACGGAGGTGTCGGAGCCTTTTCCATTGCCGATCTCCGCCACCCAGCGCTCACCGGCCGTGGGGGTTTTTTTCTGCTCGCTGCGGCCGAGTTCCTGGACGGCGGCAAAACTGCGGATATGACCCTGCCCATAATTTTTCAGTCCGCGCTCATCGTCGAAGATGATTTCCTTGATGCTCTTCACTGTGCCGGAAACCGACAGGATCTTGTCGACCTGCTCCTGGTTCTCGGCCATCACGAATTTGACCGCCGCATGTTTGAGCACATAGGCCATCTCGCCGGCCACCGCATCCTGATAGACCGGCACGGGAACGGCGCCGAGGCTTTGGGCGGCTAAAAATGTCCAATAGAGGCGGGGCCGGTTGTCGCCGATGACGGCGATTGAATCGCCGCGCTTCAGACCCATCTTTTTCAGGCCGATCGCGAACGCCCTGACTTCGTCCAGAGTCTCGCTCCAGCTCCAGCTTTGCCAGATGCCGAGATCCTTTTCCCGCATCGCCGGCCGGTCCGCGAATTTATCCGCGTTGCGCAGCAATAATTTAGGAAATGTATCCGCACGCGCGGCAGCGCCGGTCGTCACGACGTTCATCCTCCCAAATCCAGCGCGTTGATCGCGCCCCGAGACCGCTGCTGTGAGCGGCCGTTCTTATTCAGCCCACCTTATAGCACAGATGCATCCTATCAACCTCGCGGCGATCATGCCCTTGACACACAGGTGAAGACCCCCCGCGTAAATTATCGGGCCGGTTTGATTCACCTTGTTTCCGGCGCAGGTCTTGTATCTCACTCTCGGAAATTTCTCAACCGGCCGGGATCGAGGGCACTGAAGACGATGGATGGTATCCGGTCTGGCGTTATCAATAATTCTTTCCACGGGATTGACCCTACCGGGCAGACTCCACGAGTTTCTTGAGCCGCTCAAGACCGTCTTCATAATCCTGACCGATCCAGAACTCGAACATCTCGCCCATCCAGCGCTGGAGCGGGTTATTGCCGACATCTGTATCGAACACCCAGACGGCGCGCGATCCGAAGACGAAATATGTTTTCTCCGGACCCGATGAGGGCAAGGGCGCGCATATGGTATGGCGCAGCGACAATCCCGATATCGGGTCGGGCGTTCAGGAGATCGTCGAGAGCCAGCCCAACACCCTGGTCAGGGTCAGGCTTGAAGTTGG
>CAYOEI010000441.1:0-4875 GCA_964402825.1 uncultured Hyphomicrobiaceae bacterium | reverse complement strand
AATTATTTTTTTGAGGAATTTAATTTCAGGATTCAGAAAATACGACCGGGCAGGAAGCGAAATAATATGCTCCGCTCCGGTTCACCATTTCGATGCGTTGATAAAAAAATTCACGAGGATCGCATGGCTAAGACCACTGCAAAATTAGCTCTGGAAAACGAAAATATTGAAGAAATGGGAGCGCATGCTCGTGAGGCGAGCGATCTCCTTAAGGCGCTGGCGCATGAAACCCGGCTCATGATTCTCTGTCTCCTGGTTGAGGGCGAGAAGTCGGTCGGTGAGCTGGAGCGGTTGATGGTGATGCGTCAGCCAAGCGTTTCGCAGCAGCTGGCGCGTCTGCGCTTTGACCGGCTGGTAACGACCCGGCGAGACGGGCGCACGATCTATTATTCGCTTGGCAGCGAACAAGCCGGGAAGGTCGTCACCTTACTGTACGAGCTGTATTGCAAGGACCAGACGTGAACGGTTAGAGGTTGCCGCATCGCGCTAGCGCGTTCCAACGATCCGCGACTGGGAGATAAAACCTGCTTCAGGATCAAACTGGTGCAGATAATAGACGGGCCGGGATTTCATGTGATCGGGATATTCGCCGTTACGCAAATTTGTCGCAATGCTTGGCATTGCGCTTGCCGGAATACTTTCCACATTGCCGACCGAGGCGCGGTGCACATGGCCGCTGAACACAGCCCTTACCCGCTCCGAACCAAGCATCGCCGCACGCAATCTCATAGCCATATCTTTAGATTCAAAATGGTGAGCATCTCGCCACTCAGTCACTGCATAAGGCGGGTGATGCGTGAAGACCGCAATCGGTTTTGAAGGTTCAGCATCGATCAGATCAATCAGGCGGCCAACCCGCTCGTTGCAAAAATCGCCCTTAGGACTGTTCAAGCTCAATGTATCGAGAGCAATCAGTCTGACTGGAAATCCCTCAACCGCATAGTCGATAAACTCCGCTTTTGGCGCCAGATACCCGTGTCCGGCAAAGGCCGCATGCAAATTCGCCCGGTCATCCTTATTGCCCGCCAGCACGAAGACCGGCGCGAGCGCCTCAGCCAAAATAGCTGCCGCGCGCTCATATTCGCCGCGGAGCCCGTTATGCACGATATCTCCGGTATGGACGATGACATCAGGGGCCGGATCAAGCGTGTTTATATCTGCGATGGTGTCCGCAAAATCCTGAAGTCTTGGCTCCGCGCCGGGATTGCCGAGGTCAATATGGGTGTCAGAGATTTGTGCGATGATCATTGTGAGCCAGGATTTAATGGAACGAGTAGAGCTTAGTTTTGGATTTTCATGCCAATCACACGCACTCAATCAGTGATGTGAAACATGAATTGGAGGGATACGATCAGACCATGGCATCGCTTGTTCCAGCATCGCAGCAAGTTGCAGGAGTACATGTTCATTGGCAAAGCGCGCGCCGAGTTGAATGCCAATTGGTAAGCCCGTGGAATGCATGGCGAGCGGCAGGGTAATAGCCGGTGTGCCCATGATATTATGCGGCACCGTAAACTGAGCGGGAACGGCCAGTATCTCCTCGACATAATTATCCATGTCCAGATCCGTGCGTCCGAGATTATAATTGCCATGGGGCTCGGAAACCCTGGCAATTGTCGGACTCAACCAGATGTCATAGCGATCATAATAGGCCGCGAGCTTACGCCGCGCGATATTGATCTCCACCAAGGCCGACATGAAGTCCGCAGATGTCATGCCGCGGGCATGCTCATAGATTTTCCAGATCATGGGCTCAAGCGTGTCCGGTCCGACCTTGTGGCCTGACCTTTTGGAATATCCTTGCAGGCGCAGATCGAAACCGAAGAACCACATATCGGCAAATTTCCGCACCGATGCGAGGCCATCAAACACCGGGCTTTCTTCGCTCACCTCATGACCCGCCTCTTCCAGAAGCGTGGCGACATTTTTCACTGCCCTAACAATTTCAGGGTCGCTCTGCACGCCCATCAAGGGGTCAACAGACCAGCCGACTTTTAGTTTGTCCGCCGGCTTATCGAGAAAATCGGCATAGGG
The DNA here is from genome assembly GCA_964402825.1 of uncultured Hyphomicrobiaceae bacterium. Lineage (GTDB taxonomy): Bacteria > Pseudomonadota > Alphaproteobacteria > Rhizobiales > Methyloligellaceae > UBA2767. The sequence goes on along the minus strand of CAYOEI010000441.1, from coordinate 2,841 downwards.
CTGATCTGGCTTCGGAATGAGGAATGGATCGCCGGTTTGTGGAATGGCAAGACAATCAAGCATCACGGCGCTGTCGCGCACGCTTTTGGTTTGAGCGAGAACCGTTGAAAGGCCAAAACCATTTTCGTCCATCGTGGGGCCAAAGGATATTCGGCCCCGGGATGGTTTCAAACCCACCCCGCCGCACCAGCATGCGGGAATGCGTATGGAACCGGCGATATCTGTACCGTGGGCAATGGGAACGATACCGGCAACAACAGCCGCCATGCCGCCTCCGGTGGAGCCGCCTGCGGAATACCCCTTTTTCCAGGGGGTGGACGTATTTCCGTAGAGAAGATTTTCGGCCGTTCCGGACATTGAGTATTCAGGAGTGTTGGAGCGCCCGAGAATATTCAGACCGGAGGCTTTGAAGAGCTTGCCCACATGGGTGTCATCCTCAACCAGCATGCCTTCACATAATCTGCTGCCGAATTCTATTTTTTTGCCCCGTTCATGTCCGAGGACATCTTTGATCAAAAACGGCACTCCGCGAAAAGGGCCTGACCCCAGAGTATCTTCTTTCAGGCCCTCTATGCGGTCATCATATATCTCAACCACCGCGTTGAGCTCTTCATCGACCGCCGCAATCGCATCCCTCGCGGTCAGAGCAAGCTCGCCAGGGCTCACTTCTTTTTTGGCGACCAGTTCAGCCAGTCCCAGGGCATCGTAGCCCGCATATTCCCCAAGCTTCATGGAAGATATCCCTCTTTTCCATGACTATAGAGGGTTTTCAGCCCAAAAACATGGCTTGAAGAAACATATGCTAGGCCACATGCGCGATATCCACGAAGGTCTCATTATAGCAAGCGCCGTCCTCGATATCGGTGCGGATGCTGGACGGGATCAGGGCATTGACGGTCTGCTTCGTCATGCTGGTCGCGAGCCAGGCGCCCTTAGGGCTGTAAAGCACACCGGGGCGCACCGCGTCAGTGATCCGAGCCGACAAATGAACCTCTCCGCGCCCATTCCAGACCCGGAGTTCATCACCTTCTGAAATTCCGCGCGCATCGGCATCGACGGGATTGATTTCGACAATCTCGATACCTTGCGACTCGGCGCAACCGCCAAATGTCGCATTGGTCCTCTTTGATGATGAGGGAGAAATAATGGAGAAGGGCAAATCGCGCGTAACAACCTCGAAACGCGGCACGCCATAGCTGAAACGATCCTCCAGATCCTGACTGAAAAGCTCAATCTTGCCCGACGGTGTTTGCGGTGTCAGCGTCTTACACATAATCAGAGGTTTCCCGTCATTGGCTGCGATAAGAAGCGCCCGGTCCAGAGGAAGCTGGCTTGGTTTGAAGCCCTGCAGACGCGGGTCGTCACCGTCCATGGCTGCATCCATGAGCGCTGCATCATCGTCCGCGAACATGGGATCATCAAAGCCAAACCGTGCCGCAAGCCGGCGGAAGATTTCCGTGTTGGGCAAGGACTCGCCAACACAAGGGATCACAGGCTCGGCCCGTTGCAGATAGCTGTGACCGTAGGCGCCATAAATATCGTCATATTCGAAGTGGCTGGCGGCTGGCAGGATCACATCGGCGTAAGCCATGGAATCGGTCATCACCACATCGCATCCGGCGATGAACAGATCATCGCGCGAAAGAGCTTCGCGCATCCGGTTCTGGTCCGGATGTGTCGCCACCGGGTTGTGGTTGTAAATCAGGGTCGCGGCGATGGGCGGGTCAAGCGTCTCATCGAGAATCAGATTCGCTATATCCACGATATTGAAAGTTCGCGTCCCATCGGGAATGAGATCGGGGCGTTGCAGCTTGTCCGTGGTCTTCGGGAAGGCGAAGCCGGGTTTGGCGAAAACACCCGCGCCGAGGCGCCCGAAATTACCGGTCAGCGCCTGCAGGGCCATGGCGGCCCGGAGCGCCGAGCCACCGCTGCGGCCCCGCTCAATGCCGTTGCCGATGGAAACCGCAACCCTTTCGCCCGCCATGTACCATGACACCATTTCATCGAATTGCTCTGGCGGCAGGCCGCAAATCTCAATTACGTTTTGCGGCGTATAGTGCCGGGCCTGAGTCATATAGGCGTCAAAACCTGTCACCCATTTCCCGATAAAATCGTGATCGAACGCACCCTTGCGCTCCAACTCGGCAGCCAGCGCCAGTCCAAGAACAACGTCGGTGCCCGGTTGAATTTGCAGGTGCATATCTGCCTGCTCAGCGATTCTAGTCCGCTTCGGGTCGATGACGATCGAGCGCGCACCCTTCGCCCGCGCCGCCTTGATGACGCGCGCCAGATGCAAATTTGAAACCGTGACATTGTTGCCCCAGATGACGATCAAATCCGCGTGCCTGGCCTGTTCCGGCGCCATGCCGGGGGCGCCGCCAAACAGGCTGGTATAGGCCGTGCCGCGAACGATGCCGCAGAGTGGACCCCGATTAAGCAGGCTGGCGCCGAGTTTGTGAAAAAAGCGGCGATCCATTGACCCGCCGGCGATTTCGCCATGCGGCCCCGCATAATTGAAGGGCATTACCGATTGCGGTCCATGCTTGTCGATTGCGCGGGCAAACCCGTCATGCACAATATCCAGCGCTTCGTCCCAGGAGATCGCTTCAAAATCACCAGACCCCCTCTCGCCAGTGCGCCGCAAGGGCCGCGTCAAACGCCCGCTGCCATGCACGAATTCAGGATAGGAGCGCGATACCTTGTTGCAGATCACGCCCGCTGTATAGGGATTGTCCGAGGAACCACGCACCTCCAGAAGCTCCCCCTTCGCCGTCGTCACAGTGAGGGCGCAGGTATCAGGGCAATCAAGCGGACAAACGCTCCGCCTTGATACGGTATCGC
>CAYOEI010000440.1:0-8084 GCA_964402825.1 uncultured Hyphomicrobiaceae bacterium | reverse complement strand
CTCAGGAAAAGCAGCAGGGCGGAAAATTTCATACGATCAGCGATAGCGCCGCAGATCAGCGCTGGCGTGATGATGGCAAAAGTCATCTGGAAGGTCATGAAGACCGACTCAGGAATTGTTCCTGTCAGCGACTCCTTTTCCATACCGATGAGGAAAGATTTTGACAGGCCGCCCAGATAAGCGTTGAGCGAGCCGCCATCCGTAAAAGCAATGGAATAGCCCGCGATCATCCACAGTACGCTCATGAGGCAGGTCACGGCGAAGCTCTGCATGACGGTTGCCAGTACGTTTTTCTTGCGGACCATGCCGCCGTAAAAAAGCGCAAGACCCGGAATTGTCATCATCAGTACCAGCGCGGTGGATGTCAGCATCCACGCGGTATCACCGGCGCTCAGTTTTGGTTCTTCTGCTGCAAGCGCGGGCTCGGCAAGCACGGCCAGAAAACCGGCCACGGCGCCAAGCGCTGTCAGCAGGGTACGAACAGGTTTCATTTCTAACCCCCAATAGGCGCTAATTTGGTTGGTGTTACAGGGCATCGGCATCGGTTTCTCCTGTGCGGATGCGAATGGTTTTCTCGATCGGACCGATAAAAATCTTTCCATCACCGATCTGTCCAGTCTTGGCGGCGGCGACAATAGCGTCCGCGGCTTTTCCGGCGAGTTTGGATGGCACGGCTACATCGATCTTGATCTTGGGGAGGAAATTCACGGTGTATTCCGCACCGCGATAAATCTCCTTCTGGCCCTTCTGACGCCCGTATCCTTTGACTTCTGTTACCGTCATGCCCTCCAGGCCAAGTTCGGTAAGCGCTTCGCGCACTTCATCGAGCTTGAATGGCTTTATGACGGCCGTGACAAGTTTCATGACCAGTTCTCCGTCGTTTTATCCGGCCAGAAGTCCAGTAGAAGGAGCCATCTGGGCCGCATCCGTCTATTTTTCGACCGCGCGCGAAAAGCACGCCGTTGAGATAGAACAATCAAACGCCGTGCCAAACTGCGGGAAAATCTGATACCAAATTGAAATTGAAAGGAAAATATGGAATGTGTCAGGCTTTCAGTTATCGCTTAGGCCAACAAAATGCCTATAAATACGGCAATGCTCAATGTTCGATTAAATAATAGGCATATTAGGGGAGAGTAGTGTTCAACGTGTTTTTTTGCGAATCAGCCCTTCCTGGGCGACCGATGCGACCAGCACTCCATCGGGTGTGAAAATGGAGCCCCTGCCAAAGCCGCGAGCGCCATGGGCCGCGGGGCTGTCCATGGTGTAGAGCAGCCAGTCATCGGCGCGGCAGGGGCGATGGAACCACATGGCATGGTCGAGGCTCGCCATCATCAACTCAGGATCGAACAGCATCTTGCCATGGGCAATGAGGGCGGTATCGAGCAGCGAAAAATCCGAAGCATAAGCCAATGCGCACTGATGCAGGCCAAGGTCATCGGGCAGTTTTTCGGTGGCGCGAATCCAGATTGATTGTTTTGGTTCGCGTTTTTCCTGAGTAAAGAATCGCGATGTATCGACGGGCCTGATTTCGATTGGCCGGTCACGCTCGAAATATTTTTTGATGTTTACCGGCAACCGGTCGAAGAACTGCTCCTTGATGTCGCTGAGGCCTGGCAGTTCTTCGGGTCCTGGCACATCGGGCATGGCGGACTGGTGATCGAAACCCTCTTCCTCGAGGTGGAAAGAGGCGGACATTGAGAAAATCGCCTCCCCATGCTGGATGGCGACAACGCGGCGGGTATTAAAACTCCTTCCATCGCGAATTCTGTCCACCTCGTAAATAATCGGCACTGAAGGATCGCCGGGGCGCATGAAATAGCCATGCAGTGAATGCGCCGCGCGGTCCTCGACAGTGCGCTGGGCCGCCACCAGCGCCTGGCCGATCACCTGCCCGCCGAAGACGCGCTGCCAGCCATCTTGCGGGCTGCGGCCACGGAACAGATTGTGTTCCAGCTGTTCCAGGTCGAGTATGGAGAGAAGACGTTTAATGGCGCTGACCATGATGAACCTTTATTCTATATGCAACGAACAAGGTGCATACCATGCTCGGGCAAAATAGGTCACTATCAATGAGACAAGGGGTCAGGACCCTGGTTTTTGGTAAGGTGATATGAGTAGTAAAGCGCAACGCTATGATGTTCTGATCGCGGGGGGCAGCTTTGTGGGCCTCAGCTTGGCGATAGCAATGATGCGGTCGTCAGGCGGGGGACTGAAGGTTGCGGTTGTTGACGCAACGCCGCTTGAGAGCGCGCGCGACCGGGGCCATGACGGGCGGGCATCCGCCCTCTCCGCCGCCAGCAAGCAGTTGTTTCAATCGCTTGGTGTCTGGGAGCGCGTGGAAGCGCAGGTTCAACCCATTACCGGTATCGATATAACGGACAGCCAGCTTGGCTCCCTCGTACGCCCAACCTTGCTGCATTTCGATGGTGATCTGGAGAGCGGCGGGCCAGCGGCCTTCATGCTGGAGAATTATGTTTTGCGCGATGCGCTGATTGAGGCGGCTCGCGAAATTGAAGGACTGACCTTTCTCGCTCCTGAAAAGGTTGCCGATTTCGAGACCACCATGCATGGCGTTGTTGCGCGTCTTGGGGGGGGAATGAGCGTTGAAGCCGCGTTGCTGGTTGCGGCGGATGGGCGTAACTCGGCGCTGCGAAAGCGCGCCGGCATCAAGACCATTGGCTGGAGCTATCGGCAGTCGGGCATCATCGCCACGCTGCGGCTGGAAAAACCTCATGGCGGGCTTGCCATTCAGCATTTTCTCCCCAGTGGCCCCTTTGCCATTCTGCCGCTCACCGGTAACCGCGTCTCACTGGTGTGGACACAGGAAAGCGCCCGCGCCCGTCAGGTCGTCGCCATGGATGATGAGGACTTTCTCATCCATGCCAAAAAACGAATCGGCGCGCGTTTCGGCATTCTGGAGATTGCCGGTCCGCGAGCGGCTTTCCCGCTGAACATGCACCTGGCGAGAAGCTTTGTCGCCGCCCGTGTCGCGCTGGCGGGAGACGCGGCGCACGGGGTTCATCCGCTCGCCGGGCAAGGCCTCAATATCGGTTTACGCGATGTCGCCGCGCTGACCGAAGTCATGGTTGAATCTTCAAGGCTCGGGCTTGATCTGGGGTCCGCGCCGGTGCTTGAGCGCTATCAGCGCTGGCGGCGATTCGACAGTGCATTTTCCGCCCTCGCCATGGACCGGATCAATTCTCTCTTCACCAATGACAGCGCGCCATTGCGGTCCATCCGCTCGCTGGGCCTTGGCCTTGTCGATCGCGCGCCTGCCCTGAAGAAATTTTTCGTGCGCGAGGCGGCGGGGCTTACAGGCACCGTGCCAAAGCTGCTAAGAGGCGAGGCTATCTGATCGCAACTTCTGATTTTGCCTTACGCGTTCAAATCTAAAAACCACGGATAGGCTCATGACCGCCACGCGCGAAACCGCCAACGGGTTCTCAAACAGCGAAGCGATAGGACAAACAAAAGCGCCGCTAACAAGAATTGTGATCATTGTTATCCTGGCAGGGTGCGTGATTTCGCTTGTCGGATTTGGCGTGCGCTCGACCTTCGGACTTTTCCTCGAACCCATGACCACCGCAAACGGGTGGAGCCGCGAAACCTTTGCTCTGGCCCTGGCCATCCAGAACCTGATGTGGGGTCTTGGCGTGCCGGTGGCCGGCGCCATCGCTGACCGGTTCGGCGCATCCCGGATTATAATCGTTGGCGCTCTCATCTATGCGTTTGGCATCTGGGGTATGAGCATTGCTGAAAGCGGCACTCAATTTCACCTTTTTGCGGGGTTCACCACGGGACTGGGGATTTCCTTCACGGCCTTTTCCATTGCGCTTGCGGTCATGGCCAAGGCCGTTGGCCCCGAGCGCCGCTCCATGGCGCTGGGTATCGGCACTGCTGTGGGGTCCCTTGGTCAGGTTCTTTTCTCGCCGATCGCTCAAGGATTTATCTCGGCTTATGGCTGGCAACCGGCGCTATTGATGCTTGCGGCATCGGTGCTCGTCATTATTCCGGTGGCCTTATTTCTGCCCAAGGGCGGCAGCGCTTCCGGGGCATCAATGGACACGGATCAGACTTTTGGCGATGCCATGCGCGAGGCTTTTACCCATCGCGGCTATGTGCTGCTGATGACAGGATTTTTCGTCTGCGGGTTCCATGTCGCTTTCATCACGGTTCACTTTCCTGCGTATGTGACGGATTTGGGGTTGAGCGCGCAAACTGGCGCCATAGCCATATCATTGGTTGGATTCTTCAATATCTTCGGGTCGTATCTCTCGGGCATGGTCGGCCAGCGCTGGAGCAAGAAGACAAGCCTTGCGAGCATATATTTTGTACGGGCCATCACCATCACCGCCTTGCTGCTGGCGCCAAAAACCGAAGTAACCATTTATGCATTTTCCATCGCCATGGGGCTCCTCTGGCTCTCAACAGTGCCGCTGACGACGGGCATTGTCAGCCAGATTTTTGGAGTGCGCTTTATGGCGACCCTGTTCGGATTTGTTTTCCTGAGCCATCAGCTGGGGAGTTTTCTGGGCGTGTGGCTTGGCGGGTATCTGCATGACAAGACCGGGTCCTATGATCCGGTCTGGTGGGCGGGCGTCGCTCTCGGGCTGCTGGCGGCGCTTATTCATTTGCCCATTGATGAGCGTCCGCTGGCGCGGATGACGGAACGTTCGGCTAAGTCATCTGCCTGATACCAGGTCTCGTATTTATGAGTTCATGACCTAATCGTCCAGCTGGCGCGCTTCATCAGGCAGCATGATCGGGATGCCGTCACGGATGGGGTAGGCAAGCCGGGCCTCACGTGAGATTAGTTCTGAATTTTTGGCATCATATTCAAGTGCGCCCTTGGTCACCGGGCACACCAGTATTTCAAGGAGCTTTGGATCGACGCCCATCTTGCCGTCTTTCTTCTTGTTATCCGCGTTCATGAAATATCACCTCGTCACGCCTGTTCTATTGCAGTGTTGAACCTGAGCCGCTGTCGGTGACCGCCAGATCCATCTCCGCCAGCGCCACCAGAACCTGTGCGCGAGTTTTCAGATCATTGGCCTCGAGCAGAGCCTGTTTTTCTTCCGCTCCATAGGGCGATATCATCGACAGCGTATTGATCAGTAATTCATTCGATGAATTGTTGATGCCGTCCCAATCAGCCGACAGGTCATTGACGTTCAGATACTCCTTCAACACCTTCAGCAAGCGGTCGCGATCCACCGCGTCCTCTCCATGCCCATGATTGAGGTCATCTTCGAAAGGCGACCAGTCCGCAGTGCACATACGGTAAGGGTCATCGCTCTCTTTTTCGCCGGCGATATTAAAACGTGCAATGCCGCTGAGCGTAATGAGATAGCGCCCATCGTCGGTTTCCTGAAATGCGGTGATCCGTCCGGCACCGCCGATTTTGTGCAAGGGTACATCCTTGCCTTGCGGCGACTCGCCCGTATCTTCGCCACCGGCAGGAAGCGGTTGGACGACACCGATCAGCCGGTCACCGGCAAGTGCGTCGTTCACCAGCGCCAGATAGCGCGGCTCGAACACGTTCAGAGGAAGGCTTGAGCGCGGGAGCACGATAACTCCGCGCAAGGGAAAGACCTTCAGCCGTTTTGGTAAATCTTCGATATTGAGATAGTGATCCGTCACTGAACTGCCTTGCCGCTTACTTCCATGCCTGGCTCAGGAAAACAGGAGCAGGGAAAGTTTCTGGCGCCCATCCACGGTCGCAGGATCAGCATTTCCCCAAACTTCGAAAAACTGCAACAACTGCGCCCGTGCGGCGCCATCATTCCAGTTTCGGTTTGCCGAAACAACCGCCAGCAGCTGTTCGGCCGCACCCGAGCGATCGCCGCCCGCATTAAGCGCAATGGCCAGATCGCATCGCGCCTGAAAATCATTCGGGTTGGCGTCGATCGTTGCGCGTAAATCATCCGCGTCGCCCGCATCGCCGCTTTTGCGTGCAAGCTCCAGCGCGGCGCGAACCGCATCGATTTCGCTTGAAGTTTTTTTGTTTCCGTCGGCCAGGGCGAGCGTCTGCTCAGCCTGATCCAGGTCTCCGGACGCAATATAACATTTCGCCAGACCGGTAATGGCAGGGATGTTTTCCTTATCGCTCTGAACGAGTTGCGCAAACATCTGTGCTGCTGTGTTCACGTCGCCAACATCCAGAGCATTTTCCGCGGCTTCGATATCGGCCTCAGCCTGAGAAATCTCGGGGGCATGCGCGTGACGCGCAATAAACTCCTTCACCTTGGATTCAGGCAGTGCGCCCGTAAAACCGTCGACCGGCCGCCCGTCCTTGAAAGCAAACACGGCCGGAATGGATTGGACCCTCATCTGCCCTGGTATGGCCGGGTGTTTGTCGATGTCCAGTTTGACCAGCCGGACGCTGCCGCCGGAAGCTTTTACCACCGACTCAAGCACGGGAGTGAGTTGCTTGCATGGGCCGCACCAGGGCGCCCAGAAATCCACCAGCACCAGCGCGTCATTAGATGCATCGATGACATCGGTTTTAAAATCGGCCGTGGTGGTATCTTTGATAAGGTCGGCCCCGCCGCCATCGGGGGGAGTGTCGATTATGGGTGTTTGCATGTGATCCTGATCTCATTGTTCGCGCAGGCCTATAAGCGTTGCGGCAAATCATAACGTCCTTTGATGAAAAGTGGACCCCGCGGGCCTGTTTGGCAACCACCTATGGCGCCATCGCAGTATCCGGCATCGCGTCGTTGACCGGCAGGATGGCCGGTTCATGCCCGCAGTCGGCAATGAATTTCAGCAGATCGTCACGGGCAATGGCCGTCGTTGCGTTGTTTACCAGCGGGTGGAAATTCAGGAGCTCGTGCGCCATCATATCAGCGTCGAGTATGACCGAAACGCGTAAATCAGTATCATTGATGAGCGCAAAAGGAGTGACCGATCCGGGCGGTACCCCGAGGACTTCCAGCAACAGATCGGGTTTGCCGAAACTCAACCGGCCGCTGCCAATGGTCGCATGCAGCCGCTTCAGATTGATCGTCGCACTCTCCTGCGCCACCACCAGCCACAGGGCGCCCTTCTTGCATTTGAGGAACAGGTTTTTTGAGTGCACGCCGGGGATATCGCCGCGCAGGCTCCTCGATTCCTCGACAGTAAACAGTGGCGGATGATCGACTGTATTTACATCGATAGCAAGAGTGCGGAGCCGCTCCAGCAGCTGATCACGCGTTGCAGGCTTTTTTTCCATCGGCTAAGAATCCTGATATCAGCTCTTTGCACCGGTATACCGGTATAATGCCAGGGCGCGGCGCGGCGATTTTTCGTGATTATGCACGATTGACGTGGAGATGGAATGACCAGGTCTGCATTAAGCGTTTACATGTACGGCTTGTATTTTGTGATCATGATAGCGCCGCCGTTTCTGCTGTTCCCGCATTTTGCGCTGAGCGTATTCGGCCTGAGTGCGGGAGACAATATGTGGATTCGCTATGTTGGCGTTTTAGCCGGAATTATTGGCGGATTTTATATCGCAGGGGTTCTGACCCGCACCACGCTGATCTATGGCTGGAGCGTTCCGGCACGCTACGCAAGCGCGGCTTTTCTGGCGCTCATGGTGGTGCTGGGCAATGCTGGAATGGGGCTGCTTATCTTTGCTGTTTTGGATGCGCTGACCGCATCGATCACCTGGGCGTCGATCCGGGCCGATGCGGCCGAAGCAGCAGAAGAAGCGGCGGCGTGAGCCATGTGTTAACGCGCGCGCATCGCGGCTGTTGCAATGGTTGAGACTTTGCGCAATAAATCTGCCCAGTGCCGCACAGGCACATCACCTCAATGGTCACGCGGGCGTAGCTCAGGGGTAGAGCGCAACCTTGCCAAGGTTGAAGTCGTGAGTTCGAATCTCATCGCCCGCTCCATTTTCTTCAGTTAGATCAAGTGGTTAGCAATACGTTTTTGTCTAGCCAACCATTGGATTCTCAGCTGTCACACTGGTGTCACAGCAAAGGGGATCCCTATGGCGACCATCCGCAAGAGAAGAGACAAGTGGCAAGTTCAGATCCGCCGGAAGGGACAGCGGTCGTTCTCACGATCATTCTACCGCAGACGAGAGTCTT
>CAYOEI010000439.1:0-3017 GCA_964402825.1 uncultured Hyphomicrobiaceae bacterium | reverse complement strand
TCTGGCCAACGACTCGGATGTCGACGGTGATGTGCTTTCGGTGCAGAGCTTTAGCCAAGCGGCCAATGGAACAGTCGTCGAAAACCCCGACGGGACATTAAACTACACACCCAATGCAGGATTTAGCGGCGAAGACAGCTTCAGTTACGACATCGATGACGGCAACGGCGCGACCGCCATTGGCCAGGTCACGGTGACGGTGGGCAACGCTCAGCCGCCGTCGACAGTGACACTGGTACAGACCATCGAAGCCTCGCAGTGGTCGCCGCCCAGTCCGGACTCTGCCGGGATTGTTTACCTCGACCACCTTGGTACGCTGTTGCTTTCCGATTCGGAAGTCAATGAAGTGCCCATCTTTACGGGTGACAACCTGTTTGAATTTGGTCTGGACGGCAACCTGATCAATACTTTCACTACCATCGGCATTTCAAATGAGCCGACGGGCATAACTTACAATCCTGCCAATCAGCACCTTTTCATAAGCGACGACAACGCGAGGTCAATATACGAACTCGCTCCTGGGACGGATGGGCTCTATGACATTCTTGTTACCGAGTTTTCTACCGCGGCATTCGGTAGTGGTGATCCCGAAGGGCTTACATACGACACCACTCGCGGGGTTCTGCATATAGTAGATGGCATAGATAATGAAGTTTACACGGTCAATCCAATCAACGGTATTTTTGGCGACGGCGATGACGAGGTGATGAGTTTTGACGTTGGCTCGCTGGGGGTGTCGGATCCGGAAGGCATTGCCTATGACCCAATCTTTGATTTCCTCTATATCATTGGCCAGGCGTCAGACGACGAGGTGGCGCAGGTCGACCCAGGTGCCAACGGTATTTTTGATGGTGTATCCCAGGGCGGCGATGACATAGTGACGAGCATCGATATTTCTGCGGCGAATGCAACGAGTGGTGCGGGGTTAGCGATTGGGCCGAGCAGCGCGAATCCGAGTGAGATGAGCCTGTACGTGGTCGATCGTGGGGTGGATAACGGGGTGAACCCCAATGAGAACGATGGCCGTGTGTATGAGTTCTCATTCGATGATGCGTGGCTCGTCTAATCAGGCTGACCCTGCCCCCAACCTGCCCCCACTCGTCTCTCGGTTATCGCCCACCGGCTCCAGAAACGATCTTGCCGCCAGCCTCTATCCTGGCTTACGCTCCGCTTCAGCCAGTTCAGACGCTGACAAATGCGCGCCGGATTCTAACTTAGAGACTGGTACCGCTTCGTGGGGCAGGCCAAGCGCTGGAGCGGGAGGCGACGCGGGTTGAAGGAGAGGAGGCCCAACAGACCTCCACAATTGCGCGCACGAAGGCCCAAATTGCGGAGACGGAACTGCAGATCATTCAGATTGATCGGGATCTTGCAAGCCAGGTCGCCACAGAGCTGCGCGATATCGACGCGAAGACCGGTGAGTATGTCGAGCGCAAGGTAGCGGCTGATGACGAGCTAAAGCGCATCGAAATTTGTGCGCCCCAGGATGGTACCGTACACCAGTCTAACGCGCACACATTAGGCGGTGTGATCGGCCCTGGCGAAACGATCATGCTGATCGTTCCAAAGGCCGACAACCTGACAGTCGAAGCAAAGGTTGCTCCTAACGATATCGATCAGGTTCATGTGGGTCAGACGGTCAACCTGCGCCTTTCCGCTTTCAACCAACGAACGACGCCCGTGATCACCGGCACTGTCAGGCGGGTCTCAGCAGACATTATGTCTGACGAGAAGACTGGTGCCAGCTACTACACGGTCCGCATTGCCATGCCTGGCGAGGAGACTGCGCGTCAAGGAGACGTCACGCTTGTGCCCGGCATGCCGGTGGAGTGCTTCTTCGTGACCGGCAAGCGAACGGTTCTGTCCTATCTGCTGAAGCCGATTAGCGACCAGGTCGCGCGCGCCTTCTGCGAGGAGTGATAACATTCCGCCTCCTCGGTAGTTTCGTCGACAACGCTAGACGAAAGCGGCGCTCGCATAGAGCTTCCCACAAAGACTGATGGAGGTTGAGTGACTTAGGAAATTGGGACCAGTGAATGGCGTAGAAAGCATTTTTTGAAATAATAGAATATTTTATAGATCACGGCGGCCTCAATGAAAGAAGGAAGCTGACATGTTAGCATGTATTGAATTTGATCCTTGCAATTAGGCCTTTGGCGAAGAGGCCGGGCATGAGCCGGTTAAGGCCAGGTACACCCTCGTAGGCGCGTACCTCGCTGCGGGAACCGTAACCAAGTTCGGCGAGCCACCACCTCATGTCCTTGTAAGTCCAGAAGCGGCAATGCTCTCCCGGATGGGCGATCCACTGGACCGGGAAGCGCCCCATGAGAAGACGAAGGCGATAACTCCAATACCCTGTGTTGGGAACGCTAAAAAAGATGGAATTTTTCGCGCAATCTTCCAAAGCTCTCAGTAGTTGCTCCGGATTGACCAAATGTTCCAGCACTTCGCACAGAACAACGTGATCGACAGGCTCTATGCTAGCTAGCGCGGCGCAATCCGTCAGCTCTAATTCGACCGTCTCGAAGCCCTTCGAGCGCAGATAGTCGAGCGCCACTTGGCTTATGTCAGCACATTTAATCCTTAGATCCTTATGATCACGCATATATTGAACCATGGCCCCGTCGCCCGCGCCGAGATCAAGTAGAGAATCGCCGGTCTCGACGCGGGCCAGAATCCAGTCGGCCCGGAATTTCTGAAAAGAATTCAGCACGCCGAGGCGCTGACCACGGCGTTTCTCCCAATAGGTGTCCTGGTCGCGGTTCTCGTCGAATAATTCAGGGTAGGAGAAGAGGCCTTTACATTCCCGAAGCAGGGTCCTTGCTTTGCGGCACACAATGCTTCCTCCCGCGCGGGACCCACTACAGTTTGGACAACTACGCCACCCACGCTCACACTAAGGTTCGCGCCTGGCCGATGCGCCGTCCCCGCTGAACGTGCCGCTTCACGCCGACCACCGGCTCCGGGCTCAACGCGGTCGAGGGATCTCTCTATAAACACACTCCCCAGCGTGTCAA
>CAYOEI010000438.1:0-7557 GCA_964402825.1 uncultured Hyphomicrobiaceae bacterium | reverse complement strand
CCCCGGCGCAGCAGCGGCCAGATGAACCACAGATTGTCTGGTGAATAAGTGAGATTGATGGCGAGCAGGAGCGCATTGACGCTGAGATAAACAAACAAATGCACGGCGACACCGCGCACATCCTCATCAGACAGAAATTGTCCATCACGGCTGCGGCTGCGCGCCCACTCGGCGAAAGCGTGGGCGGCAAGGCCGATACCCCACCCGGCGAGTGGCCAGATCGTCCACCAATTGATTGGTTCACCTTCGGGCGGTGTTTCAGCGGCGTTTATCGCCAGCAGGATGGCATTTACCACCACATATGCGATGAGATGAAGCGTCAATGGTTTCATGAGTCCTGACTCTAGCTGCTCGAATACGCGAAAAATACAAAAGTCGATCACTACGCCTCACGTTGAATAATGTGCCATAAGCTATGGGCGAGCAAAGAGGTAGATCAAGTCCTGTGAAAAATGAGGCTGGTTCCGTAAATTCTAAAAAAACTTCTCCGCCCGGCGCACTGTCGCATATTCGTGTGCTTGATTTGAGCCGCGTACTGGCTGGCCCATGGGCCGGTCAGACATTGGGTGATATGGGCGCGGATGTGATCAAGGTTGAGCATCCTGGAACGGGCGATGATACCCGGCTCTGGGGACCGCCTTTTCTTGAGCAGGAAGACGGCAAGCGCGGGGACGCCGCTTATTTTACCTCGGCGAACCGCAACAAGCGCTCGGTGGGCATTGATTTCTCCAGCCCGCGAGGAGTGTCCCTGGTGCGCGCCCTGGCCGCCAGATCGGATGTGATCATTGAGAATTACAAACTTGGCGGCCTTGCCAAATACGGCCTCGACTATGAAAGCCTGAAAAAGGAGAATCCCTCCCTCATCTATTGTTCGATTACCGGATTTGGACAGGACGGACCCTATGCCGCGCGCCCTGGTTATGACTATGTCATCCAGGGCATGAGCGGACTTATGAGCGTGACCGGCCATCCTGATGGCGCGCCGGGCGCGGGGCCGCTCAAAGCCGGTATCGCTGTTTCGGACCTGTTCGGCGGAATGTATGCGCTGAGCGCCATACTGTGCGCGCTGGTGCATCGTGAGCGCACCGGCGAGGGGCAGTATAGCGATTGTTCGCTGCTCGAGAGCCAGGTGGCGGCGCTGGCCAATCAGGGGGCGAGTTTTCTTGTTGCGGACGTGGTGCCGGGCCGTTTGGGAAACAGCCATCCCACGGTCGCTCCATACCGGGTTTATGAAGTAGCGGACGGGCAAGTCATCATTGCGGTGGGAAATGACGGGCAGTTTGCGCGCCTGTGCGACGCGCTGGGCGAGGAGAACTTAAAGTCAGATCCCGAATTCGCGACCATCGAGGCGCGCGTCAATAACAGAAGTTTGCTCGACAAAGTGCTGGAGAAAATACTCAAAGATTGGACGCGGGACGGCATCATCGCAAAGCTGGTGCAAGCTGGCGTGCCGTGCGGGCCGATCAATGAAATCGACGATGTGTTTGCCGACCCGCATATCGTGCATCGCGAAATCGTGCACACGCTTGAGCGCAATGATGGGACGCGCATCTCGGTTACCGGTTATCCGGTAAAGATGTCCGCGACACCGGCCACCTACCGCTGTGCGCCGCCGCCGCTCGGCGCGGACACGGACACGGTTCTGCGCGAAGAGCTGGGGCTCTCGGATGCCGAAGTAGAGGATTTGAAGAGAGCGGGTGTTGTTGGGGGGTGAAGTGAAGAGTTTTTTCCCCCAACACCCAAAAAGTCGAAATTTGCTCTAGTTACTCTTTTTAATTGTCTCCACGACATGAGTACGTGGCTTCGCTTTGGCCGTTTTGACCGAAGTAAAGCGTCCACTCACGGCGCTTCAACCAATTTTGATGGTCTTCTTTCCCATGGAATTTCACTTCCTTTCAGGGGCGGTAGCCCGCGTTGTCAAGACTCGCCACCGGTAGAAGGAAACAAAACATCAGAATAATAATACATTATTAGTACAGTTTGTTGATCAAGGCATTTTGTTCCCTAAATGTTCTTGTGCGTTCTTAAGTCTTCTGCTACACTTTCTGGCATCTAAGCGGGGAGTATCCGGCCTCAAGTAGCCGATAGGCGGTAGGCCAGTAAAAAGCGGGGGAAAATCCATGTTTGCACAGGTCACAACGGTGGCGTTCGAGGGCATCGAAGCCAAGCCTGTCGATGTTCAGGTCCAGATCACGGCCGGATTGCCATCCTTTAATCTCGTGGGGTTGCCCGACAAGGCGGTGGCCGAAAGCCGCGAGCGGGTGCGCGGCGCATTGGCCGCCATCGGGCTGGCGCTGCCGTCCAAGCGCATCACCATCAACCTGGCGCCGGCCGATCTGCCAAAGGAAGGCAGCCACTATGATCTGCCAATTGCACTCGGGCTTATGGCCGCCTGCGGCGCGGTGGCGCCGGACGCAATTGCCGGATATTGCGTTATCGGCGAGTTGTCGCTCGACGGCTCAATCACCAGGGTGGCGGGCGCCCTGCCCGCGGCCATCGGCGCCAATGCGCTGGACAAGGGGCTCATTTGTCCTGCTGGCTGCGGCCCTGAAGCCGCATGGGCCTCGCGCGATATGGACCTTCTTGCGCCACCAAATTTGTTGGCGCTTATCAATCATTTCAAAGGGCTGCAGACGTTGCCCCGCCCTGAGCCAGCACTGGAACCCGAACCCGAAGCCCTTCCCGATATGGGCGACATCAAGGGGCAGGAGAGCGCCAGGCGCGCGCTGGAAGTGGCGGCGGCCGGCGGACATAATTTCCTTATGATCGGCCCGCCTGGCGCAGGAAAATCCATGCTGGCCCGGCGCCTGCCTTCAATCCTGCCGCCTTTGACTGCGGAAGAATTGCTGGAAGTGTCGATGGTCCATTCCATGGCCGGTGCGCTTTCTGGAGGACAGGCGGGCCGCGCCAGGCCATTTCGCGCACCGCATCATTCAGCCTCCATGGCCGCTCTTGTGGGCGGCGGCACCAAGCCGAGACCCGGTGAAGCGGCGCTCGCCCATCACGGCGTTCTGTTTCTCGATGAATTGCCAGAGTTCAGCCCGCAAGTGCTCGACGCTTTGCGTCAGCCGCTGGAGGCTGGCGAAACCATTATTGCTCGCGCCAATCACCGTATCACGTACCCCTCGCGCATCCAGCTGGTCGCGGCGATGAATCCCTGCCGTTGCGGGCGCGCCAATGAGCCGGGTTTCGCCTGTTCTCAGGGCAGGAATTGCGCGGACCGCTATCAGTCCCGCGTGTCGGGACCTTTGCTCGACCGGATCGATATGCAAATCGAGGTACCGACCGTCACTGCAGCCGATCTCATCATGCCATCTACATCTGAGCGCAGCGAAGGGGTGCTGGCGCGCGTCCTTGCCGCACGTGAAATCCAGACCCAGCGTTATGCTGCATTAGGGCAAAAGGGCGTGCACACTAACTCGAATTGCGCTGGTCCGCAGCTGGAAGAGATCGCCGCGCCCGATAAAGCAGGCATGGCGTTATTGCATGAGGCCGCCGTCACGCTGAAATTATCCGCACGCGGTTATCATCGCACTTTGCGCGTGGCGCGCACGCTGGCCGATCTTGATGGCGTCCAGCAGGTTGCACGCATACATATCGCCGAAGCGCTGAGCTACCGGGGCGAAACACTGAAAAGGCAAATCGCGGCCTAGGGCCTGTTGAGGGTCAGGGTTGTTGCGCCGGCGTGGTCCATTTTTTCGCCGGCAAGGCGCCAATTGCGCCGTAGTGCAGGCCACTTCAAGCAATTTGCAACGATGTCCGGTGGAAAAATGGACCACGTCCCGAAGGGATTTGACCAAATTGGCCCAACCTCGCGTCTCTCGTCCTCGAATATGCCCGGCATGTCCTTCGTCCTCGTTTCTAATCTTGAACCAATTTGGTCAAACCGGCGCAACAACCCTGAACCTCAACAGGCCCTAGGGTCAAGACTCATGCGGTAAGGGTTTCTCAAGTAAAATCTGTTTGTCTGGTGCCTAGTAATGGCGTTCGGGTCTGGAGGCCCGCAATCAGATGTTTGCCTAGTGTTACAGAATCACAAGTTTAAACCCTCCGGCGCGTTGAAGCCGGCCAATACAAACGACGTACCGCCTGACTGGCGGCGCGGCTTGCCGCCTGGTGAGGCGGTTGAAAGACGCCGCCGTTTCGAGGCCATGGCCGCGCCCTTCATTCTTGCTTTCACCGGTGTTGGTATTGCAGGCCTTGCTTTTGCGCAGGACGCCCAGTGGCTCGGGGCGCAGACGGGCTCAATGATTGCAGCGCTTGCGCTGGTTGCCGCAGCCGCGGCCCTTCTATGGAGTCACCGCCATCATGGCGTTGAAGACCTGCACGGCTCGATATTACAGCATCTCGCCGGACGGCTTGAGGGTGGCATTGAGTCGTTGAAGGATCTGCACTGGGAATTGCGCGAAAGCGAGGCGCGCTACCGTGATCTACTCGACCATCAGGGCGATATCATTATGCGCCGGGATGACGCGCGCCGCCTGACATTCGTGAATGATGCCTTTTGCCGCATCTTCAAATTTGATCAGCAAGACGCGATCGGCCGGGTTTTCGAGCCGGTGGTGGTTGAAGGCCCCGGACTGGAAGATATCGAGCGGCTGCCGCAGGATGGCTCTCCGCGCCGCTACGAACAGTCTATTGAAACATCCGATGGTCCGCGCTGGTTCGCCTGGGAGGAATTTCCCGTACGCGATGAAGACGATCGGTTGCGTGAAATCCAGTGCGTTGGCCGCGACATAACCGAGCGCCGCCAGGCCGAGAGTATTTTGCAGGATGCGCGCGATGACGCCGAAAGCGCCAATCGGGCCAAATCGCGGTTCCTGGCGGCCATGAGCCATGAGATTCGTACACCGATGAATGGTATTCTCGGCATGACCGGCCTGCTGGTCGATACCGAACTCACAGCCGAGCAAGGCACCTATGCGCGGGCAATCAATACTTCGGCCAAGACACTGCTTTCGCTGATCGATGAAATTCTGGATTTTTCAAAAATCGAGGCGGGCAAACTGGAGCTTCGCCACGCGCCTTTTGCACTTGCCGATGCAGTGCAGGGCGTCGTCGAGCTGCTTGCGCCGCGGGCCTATGACAAGGGTTTGAAAATCGGCTGGTTCGCCGATCCAGATCTGCCGGTAAATGTGATTGGAGATGAAATCCGCATCCGGCAAATCCTGATGAACCTTGTTTCCAACGCCATAAAATTCACCAACAAGGGGGGCGTGACGATTGAAGTCATCGCCGAGGAAGAGGGGAGCGTGAAAAACGGCGCCGTCCCGGTCAGCTTTACCGTGCGCGACACCGGAGAGGGTTTGGATCCCGAGGCGCTGAAAACAATATTTGGTGAATTCGAACAGGCCGATAGCGGCAGCACGCGCCGTCATGGAGGTACGGGCCTCGGTCTGGCCATTTCCAAGCGGCTTGTGGAGATGATGGATGGCGAAATTTCCGTGGCCAGCGATAAGGGCCGGGGATCTGTGTTCACGGTCATGATGCGTCTGAAGGCGGCCAAGGACACGACGTTGCTGCGTGAAGAATGGAATCCGCCGAAGGGGCGGAAAATTCTCTTGATAGGGAAGAGTGATCTGGAGGTGAATGCGCTTGAGTCTTTGCTCAACCGGTCGGGCTGTGACGTCGTGCGCGCCAGGGCGGCGCAGGCGAGCCTGGAGGTGTGGAGCGCGGCGGAACTCGGCGCTCCGTTCGATGCGGTGATTGCGGACTCCAATGCCCTGCTGGATAGCGCCGATATTCTGAGTCAGGCGCGCGACGCACGCGGGAATGCAGGGGATGTAAAATCGATTGTCATGATCGAACCGCATCAGCGCGGTGAAATCTCGATGTTGAAAGAGCTCGGCTTCGATGCCTATCTGGTGCAGCCCGTACGTCCCGCGTCCTTGTTCGCCCAGTTACGCGCCGGCGGAAAGGACGAGAGCCAGCTTCGGACTTTGGGCAATCACAGCAGTAAAAATGAAACTTTCCCCGTGCCGGGCCGTCAGGATCGCCCGCGCCGTGTGCTGCTTGCTGAAGACAATGACATCAATGCCCTGCTTGCGCGCAAGATGCTGGAGCGCGTCAACTGCGATGTGGTCCATGCGCACAATGGCGAAGAAGCCGTCCGGGCCGCAAAGGCCGCCTATTCCAGCGCCGATGGGCGCTTCGATTTGATCCTGATGGATATCCATATGCCCGAGAAGGACGGCATGGAAGCAACGCGTGAGATCATTAAACTCTATGACGGCGCGCCAGCGCAAAGCGGTGGGCGGCCGCCCATTATCGCGCTTACAGCCAATGCGTTTCCTGAAGACCGTGATCAGTATCTCAAAGCCGGCCTCGACGACTATCTGGCAAAGCCCTTCGAGCGTGAAGACCTCGATGAGGTGCTGGAAAAATGGACCGTTGAGCCGATTGGGCAGGTAAAAAATGGTGCATATGCCATTAATGAGTCCTGACCCTGGGGTCAGGAAACACGGCGCAGTATCCTTGTAAATCTTTATCAAAAATGGTGCACTCGAGACTGCCAGTCAAAAGCGGTGGAGGCCCGTCATGATTGCGAAACGGCTCGGGATTGCGAGCAAATTTAACCCGATCCGGTTATTTCGCCGTGATCCGGGCTTGCCTCGAACATTGCTGCCTATAAGCCGTGCGCCTCCGAAAATTTATGGACGCATAGGTAATCTTGAGGTCCGTCTTGCGCATACAAAGAACGACCTGAAGTGCGCCCAGCGCCTGCGCTATCAGGTTTTTTATGAAGAAATGTCAGCGATCCCTGATGCACTTGCCATGATATCCCGGCGCGATGAGGACCTGTTTGATCCTCTGTGCGATCATCTGCTGGTCATTGATAATGGCTCGGGAGCCGAGGGCCGGCGTCCCTGGCGGCGCAGGCCGCGCGTCGTTGGCACATACCGGATTTTGCGCCAGGACGTGGCCGAGTTTCATAACGGCTTCTATTCCCAGGGCGAATATGACATCGCAGCACTGCTTGAAACGATGGGTGATACGTGCCGATTCATGGAGCTTGGGCGTTCATGCGTGCTCAAGAACTATCGCGGCCGGCGAACCGTGGAATTGCTTTGGCGGGGCATCTGGAACTATGCGCGTGAGCATAACATCGGCGCGATGCTCGGTTGTGCAAGTTTCGAAGGCGCTGACCCCCGGCGCCATGCGGGGGCCCTGAGTTTTTTGCACCACACCGCGCGCGCGCCAAAACGCTGGCGGGTCAAGGCGCATGAGGATGTCCATATCGAAATGAACATGCTTCCGGCCAGCCAGATAAACACCCGCACCGCTGTTCGATCATTGCCACCACTGATCAAGGGTTATTTGAGGGTTGGTGCATATATCGGAGATGGCGCGGTAATTGACCACCAATTCGGCACCACGGACGTGTTCATCATTCTCCCCGTCGAGGCAATCAATGAACGCTATTTCGCACATTTTGGCGCGCGTGATGAGTTCGCGGATAAAGCTGGAATCCTAACGCAACTCAACTAGAACTCTATAATCCCAGCTCCGCCCGATTGAAGATGCAGTCTTTCCTCGGCGCGACATCAAAGAAGTCGA
>CAYOEI010000437.1:0-3403 GCA_964402825.1 uncultured Hyphomicrobiaceae bacterium | reverse complement strand
AAAAAGGGGTCAAAGATTGTGACCGTAATCGTCGACAGAAGAGATCGGTATTTTGCCGAGTATCCCAACGAACATTACGTCGTCTAGTTAATCGCTGGGCTTCGATATCATGGTGCGCTCAGGAACTTCTCCTATTGGCACTTAGCGGACTCTTTTGATGGGCTCCCTGCATGGCCGCTATTGGGGGTGAAGTAGCCATTCGTCGCAACGGTCCAGCCGATGCCCATTTATGAGTAAACGGCCTAATTGATGACAAAAGAAATGAAACTCAGCCGGAAGATGGCCACTGCTGATCGGAACCTTGAGGCCGCATTTCAGATGACAAATTCCGCGCTCACAAATCTTCTTGCGGCATTAGAGCGGCTAGGCGCAGTGATAAAATAAATGGAGGCTCTGACGTGAACGACATTGAGCTGGCCGCTGCCGTTAAGGCGGTGCGAGAACAGGCGCCACCGGGCATGGGAGATTTCTCGATACGTGCGATGGCAAAGGCCGCGCTCGAAGTTGCGGAAGGGGTCCGTCATAATCCATTGGGCATGGCATGGCATGGCCTGTCCTGATCCGCTAGAGCCGAACTGGACGATGGGTGATTGGTTTAGCGCCAAGAGATGCAGTTGCGCCGAAGGTGCAGCGATGAGCTACCAACCCGATACGCTATCAAACGATGAAATCTAGGGAGCCGAATTTAATGAGGCGACGGCAGCATGAGAAACCAGATTGGGGTCGCCCCCTGATCGCACTTCGTGTATGTGAGACACGGCCTATGTTGAAATGGCTGATCACCGTTCCGCCGTCTCATTAAGTTCGGAGAAAAGGAGCATTTTATTTTGCGACTTTTTGGTACGTTTGGGGCAGTTTTAGCATTGCCGAAGTCGCAACCCCCTTTGAAACAATTGAACTTTCTGGAATAATACTGGCCTGTCACGCCAGAGGCCGCGGGTTCGAGTCCCATCACTCCCGCCACAGTTTTCAATGACTTAGAAAAACCCAAAGTCACACAAGAATGGCGACCATGCTGAATTGTGTGACTTTTGTTCTTTTTTTACCCCTGACGCAGCTTTGCGCGACCGCGCCGCCTGGCATCATCTGCATCACGCACAGCCTGCACCCTTTTGGGCAGGTACACGCGCTGGAGCTCTGGGTTGCCCTCTATCTGATTGGCCATTTTGCACGCATTTGCCGCTTGTCGCCGGGGAATTCCAATTTCCTGATCGCCCTGAAATCCTTCGTAAGACTGAGTTTTGCAACAGAATTCCGCCGAAAGCAGACATAGCCGCAGAATACTCTCAAGCGATAGCCGCCGCGAGCCAGGAGGCCGCCACGATCGCACCGGCGGTACCTGCACACGTCCACTGCAGGCCCCGTTCAACGGACCAGTCACGATCCCACCTTGCAAGCACCCAGCCTGCAGCAACGCCTGAGCCGAAGCCCAGGACATGACCAAGGATGTCAGTCTGCTCGCCGCTCAAGCCCAAAAACACCAGCAGCGTCGCTCCGCCAGCTAACGGCACCCAGCTGCGCAGGGAGAAGATTGTGCGTTTAGGTCGCCCCACCTGTCGCAATGCGGCGAGCAGGCCGATGCCGGCAAATATCGCCGTAGAGGCGCCAATCGATGTGTGCGCCGGCGAATGCATAAGTGCATTGATAGCATTGCCGGCCGCACCTGCAGTGATCATCGAAAGCCAGGCCACTCCAGCACCTGTGATCTGGGCCAGGAGCAGCAAAAAGACCGTGCCGAATACGAGATTGGCGAGAAGATGCTCGGTGCTGACATGCAAACATAACGCCGTGACCGCACGCCACCACTCGCCCTGGAGCATCAATCCGGCCTGGGCTGCCCCTTCACCAACCCAATCGAGTGAAAATGCTCCACGGCGCGCAGCAGCAAAGAAAAATAGCAAAACTGCCCAATAAATCATCGCAACTTCTATGCGGGGGAAAGCCTGACGAGCCCAACTCCGCCGGGGCAGGTGCTTGCAGTTCTCACTGTCATAGGCCGTAAGTTCTTCAATGGCCCTTGCAGCATCTTCATGCGCTACATACAGGGTTATGACTTTCCCTTCCGGCGCAATCGATGACGATATACCCATGGCTGATAGGACCAGGGCATATTGTTCAGCATGGCGGCGTTTGGCGCATTGCCGCAGCGCCACCTGATTGCCGTGCTCATTTCGATCCACGCCGCTCGCCTTATCTACGTTCCGCTCGCAGTAGAATTCGAGGTGTACAATACGATACTCTGACCATCAATCCAGAGTGAGGGGGTGGGCGGCATGGCCGATGAAGACAAATCTGCGAAGATAGTGGCAACCTCTTCCCAGTTGGGATTCTAAGCGTGGAGCTTGATAGTCTCTATGCCAGTTAGAGCAAATTGCGCACTCATTACGTGGCGAAATGTCGGTCATGGATCTTGGCGGGCGCACGAACGTACCTTATTTTGGGGCATGCGAACGCTGCGAGCCATCTGTCTGATTTGCGGCCTCTTCGGGCTTGTCACTTCGGCGCTGTCTGATCAGAGGGACCCGCGTCTCAATGACCTGTTCGCCCGCCTCAAGGAGGTTTCGGGGCCGGCCGAGGCAGCACCGGCGGAGCAACAGATTTGGGCGATATGGCTCGAGGCATCGGATCCAGCGGTCGAATCGCTCATGCAGACCGGTATTGATGACATGATCCGCGGCGATCACCGCGCTGCCTTAAAGGCATTCGATCAGATAGTCGCGATCGCGCCCGATTTTGCCGAAGGCTGGAACAAGCGCGCAACGATCCACTACCTCATGGGCAATCTCGACCAGTCACTGGAGGACATCGCCAGAACACTGGAACTGGAGCCACGCCATTTTGGCGCACTCTCCGGACGCGGGCTGGTTTATGCCAAGCTCGACGACCTTGAGCGCGCACTCGACTCCTTCGAGGCAGCGATAGCCGTCAACCCGCAAATGGTCGGCCCACGGATTAATGCCGAGGCAATTCGCCAGATTCTGAAGGGGCGTGAGATCTAACAACTGGCCGGATCGTATCCATGAAAAAACCAATCGCGGTGGAATACGAAGTCGACGTGCGGGCAAAGTATTCCACATTTCTGACAATGCCGATCGGACGGCTAAAGGCTCGCGTGGCGGCGGTTAATGTTACAACGCTCAATTGGAGCCCAATAACGATTGGAAAACCAAAATGAAAATCGTTGATTCATTGCCATTCAGTGTCCGGCGCATCGCTCACTGCTGGATTCCACTTCGAACAGGCGAGAGATTAGCGGCGAGCTTATGGTTGCCGGATTTTTCAGAGGATGAGCGGGTTCCCGCAATTCTGGAATACATCCCGTACCGCCGGCGTGACTACAGTGCATCGCGAGACGAAGCCAACCACGGCTACCTGGCAGGACACGGATACGCCTGCCTTAGGG
>CAYOEI010000436.1:0-4038 GCA_964402825.1 uncultured Hyphomicrobiaceae bacterium | reverse complement strand
GAGGACCCATGATTTTAGACCGAAGACAGATAATGACAGGCGCCGCCGGGCTCGGTGCTGGTCTTGCTGCCACCGCAGGCCCGAGAGCGGCGCTCGCACGAGAGAACAATGCGATTGCCGGCGTCAGTTCGGTTACCGATTTTGGTGTACGGCCCAACGTTAAGGCAAGCCAGACCGAAGCACTTCAGAGGGCGATAAACACGGCAGCAAAAAGTGGCGCCATCCTGCATTTTCCTAGCGGCGAGTATCACACCGAAAAGCTGATCCTGAAATCAAACACGATCATCTCAGGAGTACCCGGGATAAGCGTATTGAAACTTCAAGGGGCTGACGCCTCCCTCGTCGCTCAATCGGCGCAAAACATTCGTCTGTCAGGATTGGTGCTTGATGGCAGCGGCAACTCTAACGGCAAAACAGCCCTCCTCAACGCGGATGAAATTACTGACCTGAAAGTGGTGGATTGCAAAATCAGCGGAGGCAATACGAACGGCATCTCGCTCAATGAATGCTCCGGATCTATCGCCGACAACGAGATTTATGCAATCAAGCGAACGGGCATTTTTTGTAATAATTCAGCTGGTCTCGATATCAGCCACAACCACATACACAATTGCGGCAATAATGGAATTCAGATCTGGCGCTCATCACCGGGTGAAGATGGAACCATTGTTGCCCATAACCGTATTGATGGGGTCCGTGCAGAAGCTGGCGGTTCGGGACAATATGGAAACGGAATCAATATATTTAGAGCAGATAGCGTACAAATTACTGGAAACCGCATTACCAATTGTGAGTTTACGGCAATCCGGGGCAATGCGGCATCCGATCTTCAGATTATTGGCAATAGCTGCGCCCGGCTTGGCGAAGTCGCGATTTATGCCGAGTTTGGCTTCGAAGGCGCATTAATAGCCAACAATCTCATCGACAGGGCGGCCACAGGCATCTCCGTCACCAATTTCAACGAAGGCGGACGTATGGCGGTTATCCAGGGCAATATGATCCGCAACCTGTTTTTGCGGAAGGGCAAACGCGGCACTGGTATCGGCGTGGAAGCCGACGCAATGGTGTCAGGAAATATGATTGAAGGCGCCCCGGGCGTCGGCATCCATATCGGCTGGGGTAAATATCTGCGTGATGTGAACGCAACCGGCAACCTTATCCGCGAAGCGCGCGTCGGCATCGGTATCTCAACCTCCGCTGATGCGGGCTATGCCTATGTGACTAATAATATGATTTCTAAAACAACCGAAGGCGGCGTTCGCGCCATGGATCATGACAAACTGCTTGGGCCAGACCTCGCAAAGTCGAGCTCTGAATCATACCGGAATATCGCTGTTTTCGGGAACGTATCTCTATAATCAACCCAACCGCTGGCCCTATTACACCCAGCCTGCGAGCGCATTTTCAAGTTCTTCCGACGGCAGCATATCGCCCACCCTCAATCCGCTCCAATTGATGAGCTGCATATCGAGGAGTTCATTTGCGCCCTTTACGCGCCCTCCGAGAACCGACGCCATCACATGCGCCGCAACCGCCTCAGACCCGCGGCGCGCACCATCGTCCATCTTCAGCGCCATGCCGATACCCTGCTCGGGAAAAGCTGTACAATAAACACCTTCAGCGCCCCCTTTGGCGAACACCGCCGCACCCAGCGCGCCCATGACGCCGGTGCCAAAACGCCCTGTCCCCTCCACCATTTGCGGCTCGCTGGTACAGGCATGGATGAGGCGTTTGCACGCTGCAGCGCGCGCCGGAGCAAGACCGGATAATGTGGCGAGACGCGCAAAAGCCCTTGCCAGACCCCGTAAGGGCATGGCCCAGGTTGGCAGGGAACACCCATCGATCCCGCACAATTCGGTGGATGTCACCTCTCCCGACATGTCCTCAACGGCCTGGCGCACCTGGCGTTGAACCGGATGGTCAACATGTTCATAGCCCTGAACGCTTGCTTTCAAATGAGTTGCAAGTGTCAGCATGCCCGCATGCTTGCCTGAGCAGTTATTATGAAGTGATGACGGGCATTCACCGCTTATGGCGAGCTCACGCGCGGCCTCTTCATAGGAGGGCCAATGACTTCCGCAGGCCAGATCGCTTTTTGACAAGCCGAGCTTTGCCAGCATGGCGCCTGCTGTCTGCGTATGCATCACTTCTCCATTATGAGAAGCACAGGCCAATGCCAGCTCTTTGTCACCCAATCCGTAAGCGTCCGCCGCACCGCTTTCAACCAAAGGCAGCGCCTGCAGCACCTTAATCGCGGAGCGCGGGTAGAGTGGGCTGGTGACATCACCCAGCGCAACAATCGGCTCGCCCTCGCCGCGGACGATACAAAGGGAGCCGCGGTGAAAACTCTCGATGAGGCTCCCACGCGTAAGGTTTATGAGAACAGGATTTGGCATGCTGGAGGGTTGGACCTGGATGCGCGATCTGGACGGCAATTGGCCGTCTTATACCGTGCGGCCGTGAAACTAATCAAACCCCAATAGCTCTCGCCGGCAATGAACCAACAAGACGCAAAACGGCTTTTCAACTATGTCCAGTCAACAAATTCCGTGCTGCTGGTCGCTGCAGCCTGACTGGCCGCCCCTCTCGCAGGCTGGAAAACCGGCAGGCTTCGTTGCTTGTTTTTAACTTGGAAAACCTTGGCCTTGCCGCCATTTTCGAGAGAATTAAGGTAGCTGACCCGGATCTTTCTGGTGACGATATGCAACCATTGGCTGTTCAGGTTGGCCGAGTAGAGCGGAGAATATTTCAACACATATTTTTGCTCTACCGGATGATCAAACAGGCTATCCAGGATGTAGCTCTTACCTCCCGTTTCAACGGTAACCACGGCGTGCATGATCTTGCGCCTGGTGTCCCTGACAATGGCCATCCGCAACTGATCATTGCTGAAACCAAGCTCAAGCAGCGACCAGAATTTTACCGCCGCAAAGTCCTCGCAATCGCCTTTGCCTTTGAAGAATTCGCTTGGTGTCGCCCAATAATCCTGCTTGCCGAAAATCTCCTTGTCGTCGGCGTAAGTGACCATCTGATTGATCGTTTTGTTAAGCGTGGCCAGCTGAACCTTGACAGGTTGCCCTTTGAGCGACGCGATCAATTCGCGCCACTCGCGCATCTTCGGCGTGCAATCGCGCGCTGATGTGCTGCAACGCTCATACAGCCCCGTTTCATCCTTGATGCGCGCAAGGAGGCCTTCCCATTGCGACTGGAACCGGTGATTGACCGTCTTGAATTCTACAGACCCCAGAATACCGAAGGAGAAACCGTCAAGCCCAGCGGGTTTATCAGTCTTTGAATTCTGCTTCTGGATGGCGTCGTAGAGACTGGATCCAACATTGGGAAAGGCAAAAACCGGCGCCCCGCCGATTACCATGAGCGGCAAAAGGATACCCAGGCTCCGGAAGACACGGCCAATGTTCGATGCAGCGTGGTTCCTGAAGCTCGAAGTATTGAGATGCTGGCCGTTCTGCCGCCCGCACGCATGCAGCGCGGTAGAAGTATTACCGTTCCCGCAAAGCCTCCTGTTGAGCTTTGATGATTGGTTTGAGAATATAATCCAGGACACTCTTTTTCCCCGTTATTATGTCGACTTGCGCGACCATTCCGGGGATTATGGGCAGAATGTCATTGCCTTTTCGTAAAAATGACTCCTCAGTTCTTATTGTAACCAAGTAAAAGCTCTCTTTAGTTTCTTCGTCCTTAATGCTGTCTGAAGATATTATTTCGACTTTTCCGTCAAGACCTCCATATATCGTAAAATCGTAGGAGGTAAGCTTAACAAGCGCTTTCTGATTAGGGCTAACAAAAGCTATATCTTTTGGCTGGATTTGCACTTCCACCCGCAAAATGTCCTCAATCGGCGTGATTTCAGCCAAGGGCTCACCCGCCCTTACGACACCGCCAATGGTGTTGATGTGGAGTTTATTGACGATGCCTGCGACCGGTGAGCGGATTTCTGTCCTGTCCACACGATCCGTCGCCGCCATGATCGACTGATCGACGATTGAAAGCTCGGCAAGCTTGGCGTTCAACTCTGTT
>CAYOEI010000435.1:0-2705 GCA_964402825.1 uncultured Hyphomicrobiaceae bacterium | reverse complement strand
CGGGAGGGTCCTGACCCTTAAGGACTAAAGGATTAATTCATGACAACTAAAACACCGGATCTTGGCTTTGAGCCCAAGGGGCTGTTCATTGGCGGCGATTGGGTCAAGGCTTCCTCAGGGAAAAGCATCACCACGATCAATCCGTCCAACGGCGATGTTCTGGGAGAGGTCCCGCTTGCCAGCGTAGAAGATGTCGATCTTGCCGTCGCGGCGGCGAAGGAAGCTTTCCCGGCATGGGCGGGCCTGGAGGTCACGAAGCGTGCCCAGTATCTCATTCGCCTTGCGGACGCCATTGATGAGAATGCCGATTATCTGGCGCTGATGGATTCGGTGGATAGCGGCAATGCCATTTCCGGCATGAAGGGCGACATGAAATGGACGTCCGATACGTTCAGATATTTCGCCAATCTCGTAACCGAGATAAAGGGTGAGACCATGTCGCGCGAGCCGGGTCATCTCAATATGACGATGCGCCAGCCCTATGGTGTGGTCGCCAAGATAAACCCTTTCAATCACCCGTTCCGGTTCTGCGCGGAGAAAATGGCGTCCGCCCTGGCGGCGGGAAACACGATCGTCGCCAAGGGACCGGAGCAGGCGCCGCTCTCAAGTCTTAAACTGGGTGAGTTGTGCGAGAAGATATTTCCGCCCGGGGTTATCAATATCGTCACCGGCGACGGCATGACCGGTTCCGCCATGGTGCGCCACAAGGATATTCAACGCATCGGATTTGTTGGCTCGGTTGAGACCGGACGTATCATTGCGCGTGAAGCAGCCGAGGGCCTGAAGGAAGTGACGCTCGAGCTGGGCGGCAAGAACCCGATCATCATCTTCCCTGACGCGGACCCCAAAAAAGCGGCCGCCGCGGTCGTGCGGGCTATGAACATGAACCGCCAGGGCCAGTCTTGTTCCTCCACCTCGCGCGTGCTCGTTCACCCCTCGCTGCATGACGCGGTGAGAGGTGAGCTGATCAAGGCTGTTGAAGCAATCCCGGTCGGATTCCCTTGGCTCGAGGGGGCCGAAATGGGGCCGATTGTATCGCAGCAGCAATATGACCGGGTGATGAGCTATATCGGCTACGGCCACGAGGATGGTGCGAAGTTGCTTACCGGAGGCGAGCGGCCAGATAATAGCGACCTTAACAACGGTTTCTTCGTGAAACCGACCGTGTTCGATGGCGTGACCCCGGCAATGCGCATTGGCTCGGAGGAAATATTCGGTCCCGTAATGTCGATTATGACATGGACTGATTTCGATGAAATGATCGAGATCGCCAACGGCGTCATGTATGGGCTCACCGCCTCGATTGTCACCAATGATTTCAGCGCTGCGATGCGCGCGACCGAACAGGTCGAGGCGGGTTATGTCTGGATTAACTCATATGGCCGCTATCTCGGCGCGCCCTATGGGGGCTGGAAGCAGAGCGGTATCGGCCGGGAAGAGACCATGGAAGAGCTATTGAGCTACACGCGGATCAAGAACGTCAATATGCGCTGGTAGGAAAATTCCTTTCACTCTGAAAAGCGCCCTGGCGCTCTCAAGCTTGATTGAAGGCTTCGATTGAGCTGCGCGAATAGAAATCCCAAAATGCGGCGCCGCGCTCACTTAGCAACCGATTCACGAGGATTGGCGTCAGGTCCGCATCATACTCACGGCTCCGGTTGCGGCTCTCCAGAGGCTCTTCCAATTGAGTCGCGGACTGTGCGAGGACGCTCAGACAGCTGCCCGAGCTGTCAATGATATCCTCATAGCGGATAATGCGTTCCGCCGGCAGTGCACTAAAGCGCTCAAAAAACCAGCAGAGGAGATGCACCTGCCGGTCGAGCCGGTCGGGTATGGAGCTCAAGCTGGCCTGCAACTCAGGATCCATTTTCTCCCCCTTTGGAGCGTGACCGTCACGCAAGGGCATCGAGACGGAGTTCCAGGACGAAAGAACAGCTACCGGGTTACGAATGGTGGCGAAGGTGGAGAAGCGCTCCGTCAGCTCCGGCATTAGGGCGGCAAAGGCGGAAGGGTGCTTCACAACAAGCGTGAAATTTTTCGGGAGGTCCTTGTTGAATGTGACTTCTCCCAGGACTGCTTCTCCCTTGCGCAAACCATCGCTGGCTTTCATGCGGGCCACGGGATTGTCCGGCACGACCCCGTCAATATGTTTGGACATTGCGGTGCCGGATTCTTCCAGCGAACCGCGCATCGACACCAGAAATTGGGAAATGGCGTCAAATATGGCGTTGTTGTCAGGCAGATCTTTAAACCGCCTGCTCCCCATCGGTTCGTTCAGGGCGACCGCATCGGGTAGTTTGTTGATCAGATGGCACGTCAGTGTTGAGCCGGAGCGCGGTAAACCAGCCAGAACGATATCGTGATCATGTCTTGTATGATGCAAAATAAACTCCAGGTTCTGTGATCCTGACCCCAGGGTCAGTTGATATTCAGCGGTTGTTGTGCCGGTTTGAACCGACTGTTGTGCCGGTTTAATCCAACTGCCGTATTTCAATGACATGATATTTACGGTAATTATCACTGGCATTCAGTACTAAAAAAATTGGCAGGTACAGACTTTGACTGAGAGAAGCGTTACGCGCGGGTTTTGCCCATTGACACCCGGGGTTGGCATGGAAGTGACTGGTGTCGATCTGTCGAACCCAAGTGATGAGGATATGGACTCAATCCAGGAGGCCTTTCACACCCATTCCGCCCTGTTGTTT
>CAYOEI010000434.1:0-2902 GCA_964402825.1 uncultured Hyphomicrobiaceae bacterium | reverse complement strand
TGTCCTCAGCCACCGCGCCGCGGCAATGGATGGCGACTCCCAGAAGGCGGCATAGCTGCTTGTGATACCAGTGAGGAAACGCCCGCGTCATTCGCGGGCTCACAAGGCGCAAACCCAGCTGCACAGGCATCAGCGGCACGGTGAATATGATGAAAGCCAGAAGGATCAGGGCCGAACGCAGTTTCCGCACTGATATTTACTCATCATTCTTTTTCAGTGGGACGCCATAAAGCTCCAGGCGGTGATCGATAAGCTTGTAGCCAAGTTCCCGGGCAATCGCTTCCTGAAGGCGTTCAACCTGCTCATTGCGGAATTCAATGACCTTGCCGGAGCGCATGTCAATGAGGTGGTCGTGATGCTCTGACGCCACCTGTTCGTAGCGCGCGCGCCCGTCGCCAAACTCGTGGCGCTCCAGTATCCCGGCTTCTTCAAACAGGCGCACGGTCCGGTAGACAGTAGAGAGTGATATATTCTTATCCTGAGCGCTGGCCCGCTTGTGAACTTCTTCAACATCGGGATGATCGTTCGCTTCCGACAGCACACGGGCGATCGTGCGGCGCTGGCCGGTCATGCGCATACCATTCTCGCGGCAAAGACGCTCCAGTCTGCTTTGAGGAATTTCGGACCTGGGCATCGCCGTTTCCCACTTGTCTGATCTCTTTGCCCTTATAGGCGCAAGGCCCCTAGCACGTCCACCAAAGAGGTTGATTTCAATCGCGGCGCGCGATGGCCTTGCCGCTCTGGGGCTTGGCGTCGGGCGGGCGCAGATAAAGCGGACTGACTGGCCCTGAGGCGGGCTCACGCTCCAGCGCTATTTTAGCCAGCATACGCGCATCGGGCTGCAAATCGCCCAAAATCACCTCAATTTCCAATCCCCGGCTCAATGCAGTTCCGGTAAGCAGACCGGCGCCGGAGCCAACCGCCATGACCCTGCCAGATGAGGGAAGATTATTTACCGCTTGCGACGGGGAGAGTGCCGCAGGCCCGCTCAGTACGTCACCTGCTCCGTCGAACAGCGCGAAATAAACTTCAGAGCGCCGTGCATCGATGCTGACGGCGAGGGTTTCAGGTGCTTCATCAAGCTGGTCGAGCGCCTGGCGGGCAATAAGCTCAAGAGAGGTCAGAGCGATAAGCGGAACATTCAGGGCAAGAGCAAACCCGCGCGCAGCCGCCACGCCAACGCGCACACCGGTGAACGACCCTGGCCCGATGGTCACGGCGATGGCGTCGATGTCTGCGTAAGCGAGGGCCGCCTCATCAAGCACGCCGCCAATCATTGGCATCAGCACTTCGGCATGTTCACGATGCCGAAGCTCAAATGCGCCAAACACCTGGCAATCGCCATTTCCGCGTCTGGCAACAGCCGCCGAACAGGCGCCCAGCGTTGTATCGAAGGCCAGGATATTCACGAGGCAGCCAACCCTTTCATTGGATCGCACCTAAAGAATTTCAGCCATCTCATCAAAATCGAAACGCGGGGAGCGGTCAAACAATCCGGCAGGATCGCCAACACCAAGATTGCACAGGAAATTCGATTCTATATGGCCCTGGGGGAAAAATTCCGCATCCACGCCTGTGTTGTTGAAACCGGACATGGCGCCAACGTCAAGCCCGATCGCCCGCGCCGCAAGCATGAAATAGGCGCCTTGCAATGTGCCGTTACGGACAGCGGTTGTATGGATAAGTTCGTCATTGCCTTCAAACCAGCTCTTGGCGTCGTCATGGGGGAAAAGCTGCGGTAAATGCTCATAAAATTTCATATCATGGGCGATGATCGCGCAAACGGGGGCGGTCATGGTCTTTTCGACATTACCCGGCGCCAGATGCGGCTTCAGTCTTTCCTTGGCCGCGCCGGACTTTACGAACACAAACCGGGCCGGGCAGCAATTAGCGCTGGTAGGGCCCATTTTCGTGATGTCCACAAGTTCCTGCAGGACAGCGTCCGGCACTTCCCCGCTTTTCCATGCATTGTGGCTGCGCGCTTCCAGAAACAACTGGTCAAGCACGCTATTAGTTATGCGCTCGCTCATGAACCGCTCCAAATTTTCAGGAGATGTCTTTTGACTATTCCTGAACGGGGCGTCAATGGTTAAAGGCCGGGGTTAAGGGCCGGGGCTAGGGCCCTGACTACATCGGGCGCACGCCCTGAACCTCTGGAATGAAATGCTTCAGCAGGTTCTCAATGCCGTGCTGCAAAGTTGCCGTTGAGCTCGGGCACCCGGCGCAGGCGCCGCGCATGGTCAGATAAACAATGCCATCGCGATATCCCTGGAAGGTGATATCGCCGCCATCCTGGGCGACGGCGGGACGAACGCGCGTATCGAGCAGCTCCTTGATGGTATCGACTGTGTCTTCATCTTCAGGCTCAAAAAATTCATCCTGCTCTTTTGTATCCGTCGCACCAGCCGCATCCTCAACGATTGCCACGCCAGACATGTAATGCTCCATGATAGCCCCGAGAATAGCGGGCTTCATGTGCTGCCACTCGCCCTCTTCCTTGGTCACCGAAATGAAATCCGATCCAAAGAAGACAGCGGTTACGCCGTCAATGCCAAACAGGCGCACGGCCAACGGCGATTTCGAAGCCATCTCAACATCGCGATAATCGCGCGTGCCCGAGCTCAGAACGGGCTTGCCCGGGAGAAATTTGAGTGTCGCCGGATTCGGTGTTGCTTCTGTCTGGATAAACATATCGTTTCATCCTTCATTTGCCGGCCGCGGCCAACATTAGAATTGTTCTATATTACAAAATAGAACTTTTGCGAAAAAATGCAAGACTGCGCGCGCTGATCTGGGCAGAAGTAAATTTTACGCCAGCGCCTCGATCTCTTTATTCGTCAGCGTCCCGGGCACAATCGTGATGGGAATCGGGAATTCCGCCGTATTTTTGCTCATAGCCAGG
>CAYOEI010000433.1:0-6593 GCA_964402825.1 uncultured Hyphomicrobiaceae bacterium | reverse complement strand
GAGAGCAATCTGCCCCAGATCCTTCAATATAGTTTCAGTACCAAATTGAAAAATATACGCCTCTCTCATGAACCCGAGCCCGAGCACGATGGCGCTGAGCCAAACCAGCCAGCGGATTACGCGCCTGATATCGATATCCATGGAAATGCGGGTCATCGGGGACCTTTTTAAAGCTAATTGAGTACGAAAAAGTTAAAGCACTGAATAAATTAGGATAATTCTGATGCTGCGCCCGCGGAGTTTAGTTCGTGGACCCGTCCGGCGTATCCCAGCGTTTGTGCGCATCATCGTCACTCTCGCGTGCATCGACCCAATCACCTCCGCTGCCATCCGGGCCGGCTTCTTTTTTCCAGAAAGGCGCATCGGTTTTCAGGTAATCCATCAGGAATTGCGCCGCTTCGAATGCTGCCCCGCGATGCGCTGAAGCGGTGATGACCAGGACGATATTCTCACCCGGTTTCAAGGATCCAAAGCGATGGATGATGAGTGATCCCAGCAACGGCCAGCGTTGATTTGCTTCGCCCTCGATGCGCTCCAGTTCCTTTTCCGTCATGCCGGGATAATGCTCGAGCGTCATTTGCGTGATCGGCGCAGCTTTGTCCTCGCCATGGGGGGCGGTATCGCGCACGGTGCCGGTAAAGCTCACAATGGCGCCAATGTCGGTACGCCCGGCGCGCAGGCTCTCAATCTCGGCGCCGATATCAAAATCATGTTTCTGGACGCGGATCATGGGTGTCTCACCCTCCCGTCACCGGCGGGAAAAAAGCGATTTCGCGGGCGCTTGCTATGCTGGTGTCATGCGCCACATGGGTTTGATCTATGGCGGTGCGGATGACGCCGGATTGCTCGAAGGCGGCTGCATATTCGGGGCCGCGCGTTTTCAGCCAGCCAATCAGATCGGCAATCGTCGCAATGCCGTCCGGTACGTCCACAATTTCCTCGCCAAGGCCGGTTTTTTCCCGCACCCAGGCAAAATAAAGCAGTTTTACACTCATTATTCGTGGCCCATTTCCAGGACATGCTGTACGCCGGCGCGGAAATAATCCCAGCCGGTATAGAGCGTTAAAATGGCCGATATCCATAGCAAACTAAGACCGGTCAGGGTTGTCCAGGGGAAAATCTTATCGCCTGTTGAGCCGGCAAGAAGAAAGCCGATGGCGACCATCTGCATCACCGTTTTCCACTTGGCGAGATTGGACACCGGGACGCTCACATTCACCTCGCCCAGAAACTCGCGCAGGCCGGAGACGAGGATTTCACGGCTCAGGATAATAATTGCGGCCCACAGGGACCACCCGGCAATTGTTTGCTGTGCCGCCAGCATCATCAGAGCGGCAGAAACGAGAAGCTTGTCGGCGATGGGGTCGAGCATGCGCCCGAGCGAGGTTTGCTGCTCCCAGGCGCGCGCCACATACCCATCAAGCACATCGGTCAGGGCGGCGACGACGAAGATCGCCAGCGACAGCCAGTTGCCGAAATCTCCATCAAGGAAAAAACAGCCCACCAGCGCCGGCACGGCCGCGATGCGGCCATAGGTCAGCAGGTTTGGCAGGTACAAATACATACTTTGGCGTGCGATTCGTTCCATTTGCGGCGCAGTGTAAGGCTTTTTATGCACTTTGCTCATGAAAAAAATCATAGATGGTTTCCGCCATATGGGCAGATATACCTTCGACGGACTGCAAATCGGTCACTCCGGCGCGGCTGACGGCCTTGGCGGAGCCGAAATGTTTGAGCAAAGCGCGCTTTCGCGCCGGGCCGATACCCGCCACGTCATCGAGCGGCGTCGCGCCGATTGCCTGCTTGCGTTTCGCCCGGTGGGCGCCAATGGCGAAGCGGTGCGCCTCGTCTCGCAGCCGCTGGACGAAATAGAGCACCGGGTCGCGGGGCGGCAGCATAAAATCGCGGCGCCCGCGGATAAAAAAGCGCTCGCGCCCCGCATCGCGGTCCGGACCCTTGGCGATACCGACGACGCGCAGGCCATCGATGCCGAGTTCATCAAGCACTTCATGGACGGATGACAATTGCCCCGCGCCGCCATCAATCAGCAGCAAATCGGGCCATATGGCGGTTTTGCCGGCATCCTGGGTTTCCTTCAGCAAGCGCGAAAAACGCCGGGTCAGCACCTCGCGCATCATGGCGAAGTCGTCGCCGGGGCTGATCTCTTTCGATTTGATGTTGAATTTGCGGTAGCTGTTCTTCTCGAAGCCCTCAGGCCCGGCGACGATCATTGCGCCAACCGGATTCGAGCCCTGGATGTGGCTGTTGTCATACACCTCGATACGCATCGGCGCTTCTTCCAGATCGAAGGTCCCGGCCAGGCCTTCCAGCAGCTTGCGCTGGGTAGCGGACTCAGCCAGCCGCCGCTCGAGCGCTTCGCGGGCGTTGATGAGGCATTGCTCCATAATTTCGCGTTTTTCACCGCGCTGCGGGACGTTTACATAGACCTTGTGTTCGGCCTTTGTGGTGAGGGCCTCGCCAAGCAGTTTCTTCCCCGCGATGTCGTGGGAGAGCAGGATCAGCTTTGGCACGGGTTTATTGTCATAAAACTGGGCGATGAAGGCATCGAGAATTTCCTCAGGCCCCAGGCTTTTGTCCGCGCGGGGGAAAAATGCGCGGTTGCCCCAGTTCTGGCCGGTGCGGAAGAAGAATACCTGGATACAGGTCTGCCCGCCCTGGGTATGGGCCGCGAATATGTCGGCCTCCATGAAACTGCGCGGATTGATGCCCTGATGCGCCTGGATTTGCACAAGTGCGGTGACCCGGTCCCGAAAACTTGCGGCGCGCTCAAATTCCAGATTATCGCTCGCCTTCTGCATGAGCGCATGGAGATTGTCTTTCACTTGCGTGCTCTTTCCGAGGAGAAAATCCAGCGCGTCATTCACGAGGCTCGCATAATCGCCGAGCGAAATTTCACCTGTGCAGGGCGCGGAGCAGCGCTTGATCTGATACAGCAGGCAGGGCCGGGTGCGCGCCTGATAATAGCTGTCGGTGCATGAGCGCAGCAGGAAGGCCCGTTGCAGCGTATTGATGGTGCGGTTGACGGCTCCGGCCGATGCAAAGGGTCCGAAATACTGCCCCTTGCGCTTGCGCGCGCCGCGATGCTTGAGCAGTTGCGGGGCGTCATGGTCACGGGCGATCAGGATATAGGGGAACGATTTGTCATCGCGCAGGATGACATTGCAGCTTGGTTTCAGGCGCTTGATGAGATTGGCCTCAAGCAGCAGGGCGTCCGATTCAGTGGCGGTGGTGATAAATTCCATGGCGGCGGTCGCGGAAATCATGCGGGCGATGCGGCTGGTGTGGCCGGTCAGCCGCGCGTAGCTCGCCACGCGTTTTTTCAGCGAACGGGCCTTGCCGACATAAAGAACATCGCCATTGGCGCCAATCATCCGGTATACGCCGGGCCTGTTGGGCAGCGTTTTGACCACCCGCGCAATAATTTCAGGCCCGGTTTCGATGCTCCGGTTTTGACTATCGCTGTTCGGCGTAATTGTGGGCATGGACCGGGATCTATTTCTTCTGCCCGCTCGATTGCGTGGCGCGTTGCCCGGTCAGGTTAAGGGCTGGAGGCGCTCAATTTCAATGCCGACTGAGGCACATTCTTTAAAGGCATTGAGTTTTTCCACGCGCACGCGCACCGCATGGACACGGGCATCGGCAAGGCAACTGGTGGTAATACGCTCCGCCAGCGTCTCAATGAGGTTGACATGCCCGGCGCCGCAAATGAGTTGCACCTTGCGAACTACATCCTCGTAACACACCACTTTTTCCAGCTCGTCCTGAGTGGTTCCGGGCAATTCACTCACCGTTAAATCGATTGAAATCCGCAATGGCTGCGGGCCGGCCTTTTCATGCTCATGCACGCCGACGATGGCCTCGACCATCAGATCGCGCACGAAAACATGGGCAATCCCTCGTATTGCATCGGCTTCAAACCGGGAGCGTCTTGATGTTTGCTCGGTCATGACTGTTCGTTGCTTTCAAATATATCGGGTGTGCGCCAGGCCAGATGCTGTCCGCCATCAAGTGCGATCATCTGCCCGGTCATGGAAGGGGCGTCAAGTATAAAGCGCACTGCATCGCATATTTCCGCAGGTTTGGCCCCGTGCTGCAGGATGGTTTTTCTTTGCTGTTGCTCGAAAGCCTCGATGGATTGCTGGGAATTGGGAAGTGTCGGACCCGGGCCGATGGCATTCACGCGCACTTTCGGCGCAAGCCCCTGTGCAAGTGTTTGTGTTGCCGTCCAGAGGGCGGATTTTGAAAGCGTATATGAAAAATATTCCGGTGTAAGTTTCCACACACGCTGATCCAGAATATTGATAATGATGCCGCTCTCGCCATCGGGAAGGTTTGCCGCGAAGGTTTGCGCCAAAAAGACGGGCGCGCGTAAATTGACCCACATGTGCCGGTGAAAACATTCTTCGTCCAGCGTCGAAATATCATCATGCTCGAACAGCGAAGCATTGTTGATGAGGCATCGCGGCGGGGCGAGGGCCTTAGCACAGGCCGGCAACAGGGCGCGGGTTGCATCCAGATCTTCAAGATCAGCCTGCAGCGCTATGGCTTTACCGCCGTTTGAGCGGATCTGATCGACCGTCTCACCAGCAGCTTCCACCGAGCTGTTGTAATGCACCGCGACGTGCCAGCCGGCCTTGCCCATATCAATCGCGATGGCGCGGCCGATGCGGCGCGCGGCGCCCGTGATAAGAACTGTGGAGTTAGGATTCATTGATGAATTCGAAATAACAGCAAGCTGACCTGGGCTCTAGTTGACGGTCATGGCCGCTATTTGCGTTGCCCGCGGCATGAACACTATTGAGATGTACAGCAAATAGCAGGACACGAATACAAAGCCAATCCTGCGGGTAATATGACGCTTGCCCAGAATAAAGGGGGTGATGGCCAGGATAGCGGCCAGCATGACCCAGATATCGACCTGCTTGATAATGTCCGGCACCGGCACCGGTACGACCATGGCGGTCAGGCCCATGATGGCCAGGATATTAAACAGGTTGCTGCCCAGCACATTACCCAGAGCCAGGCCGCAATGGCCGCGCAATGCTGCTGAAATGGTGGTGGAGAGTTCAGGCAGGGATGTCCCCAGGGCGATCACCGTCAAACCAACAGTGGCTTCTGATATGCCAAAATTCATCGCGATTTTCGTCGCGGCGGTCACCGTCATCTGAGCGCCAATAGGCAACCCGATGAGACCGATAACCAGAAAAGCAGCAATGGCCCAATTGCGTGTCGGTACACCCGAAACCCCGTCAATCAGCTCGATAGGCCCATCGCAGTTATTAGTTGAGCCATTGGTACCCTGGGCTGCACGGCGCCCGGATTCGACTAAGAACGCCACCATGCATCCAAATAAAATGGCTCCGTGCCAGAAGCTCAGCGGGCCGGTAAAACAAAGAGCGATGAAAAGAAGGCTGGCGCCAATAACGTAAAATG
Organism: uncultured Hyphomicrobiaceae bacterium; assembly: GCA_964402825.1. GTDB lineage: Bacteria > Pseudomonadota > Alphaproteobacteria > Rhizobiales > Methyloligellaceae > UBA2767. Next base: position 1,139 of record CAYOEI010000433.1, on the reverse strand, counting down.
TATTGCGCTTGATAAAAGGCTGGTCGCAATTCGTGGCTGCAATTAGCGCAGGAACCCCCAGCACCAGAAAGATATTGGCGATGTTGCTTCCCACGACATTGCCGATTGCAATGCCCGGTGATCCGGCAAGCGCGGCGCGCAGGGAAATAACCAGTTCAGGAGCCGAGGTGCCGAACGCAACAATAGTCAGCCCGATCACCATCGTTGGGATATCCAGCCTTACAGCCAGAGAAACCGCGCCGCGAACTAATATGTCGCCAGCCACGAGAAGCAGAACAAGACCGGCGGCGAGAGTGAGATATTCCATGCGTTCGTTTCTGGCTCCTGCTAGCACTTCGGAATATGCGAAATACCCCGGACAATTCACCGTGATTGGGATTTGGCCAGGGTCGTTGCTAGTCGGGTATTGTCCTTATATAGGATGGAATTTTGTTAACAGAACCAGCAGGGCGTCTTTATTTAATCATTTTCACCCTGATCCCTGTACTGACAGTAATGAGCAATTGCGGGCAATCTAGGTGGGGCTTTCGCAGCAATCAAGTGCTGATCGGAACAAACACTATTTCAGTTTTTATTCTGCAGGTTGCACGCGCCAAGCTTGAATATTCAAGTCAGTATTACCCGCACTTTTTTTGCGGTCTAAGTGTCCGTGCAGGTGTTTCGGGCCGGACACTTATCTTCGAGCCTGCTTAAGCCGGAAGATAACGGGCCAATCTTTGGGCATGCGCGTTCCGTCACATTTATCCCAATGGCGGTATTCTATCATGCGCCAGCCATATTCAGACCACTGGTAAGAGGGAATGCTGCCGCAGTCGCCAAGACCACGGCCCTTTTCAAACGCGGAAAGTATTTTGGTTTTTGGGTTGAAGTCTGCATTGATCAGCGTATCGGTTCCCATCCAGCCATTCAGGTCTGAATAGTTTGCGAACAGGCTTGGCTGAAGCTCGCCCGGATAACGCGTATCATCAACATAAACTCTATAGACGAAGTTATAAGCGCCGGTGAAGCAGGGCAGGAGATAAAGCGTCTGCGTGGCGCTGAGTTTTGCCGTGAGATGGGCATTGCGCAGATGCTCTTGTTTATCATAATTCGCGCACTCGCTCTTGGAGCGGTGAAGTTTGTCAACATGGGCTGGTATT
>CAYOEI010000432.1:0-2755 GCA_964402825.1 uncultured Hyphomicrobiaceae bacterium | reverse complement strand
GGAAATCTTGTCTTCCTTCTTCAACGTCAGGCCGACATCGTCGAGACCGTTCAGCAGGCAATGCTTCTGGTGCGGGTCGAGCTCGAATTTGATGACGCCGCCATCGGGGCCTTTGATTTCCTGAGCTTCCAGATCGATGGTGATGGTGGCGTTGGCGCCGCGCATCGCATCGTCAAGCAGCTTGTCGACATCCTCTTGCGGCAGCTTGATGGGCAATATGCCGTTCTTGAAACAGTTGTTGTAGAAAATGTCGGCAAATGACGTCGCCACCACGCAACGGATTCCGAAATCCAGCAGCGCCCAGGGGGCGTGTTCGCGCGAAGACCCGCAGCCGAAATTTTCCCCTGCCACGATTATCTTGGAGTTGCGGTAGGCTGGTTTGTTCAGAATGAAATCTTCGATCTCCGTACCGTCATCCCGGTAGCGCATTTCCGAAAACAGCGCCTTGCCGAGACCGGTGCGGGCAATGGTTTTCAGATATTGCTTGGGAATGATCTTGTCGGTGTCGATGTTGATCATGTTCAACGGCGCGGCGACGCCGGTGAGGGTGGTGAATTTTTCCATGGGACCTGTCTCAATACACTTGATCTGTTTCAATCAATTTCATGCGGCGTTTGTCGGTTCGGGTCAAGCCCGGTTGAAATCGCCCTTAACTACCGGCTGGCCCGGCGCGGCTTGGCCTTGTCGAAGCATTTGGTCATGATCTCGCAGCGCTGCGGGCCCGGCGGGTGAACCCAGTCGCCCGGATGCGGATTGAGGAAGGTGCATATTTCCGTCATGCCGCCGCGCGTCAGCCACCCCTCCCGCTTGCCGCGCTTAACCGCATAACAGTCCGCCCTGACCTCCTTGGGCCCGTACAACTGATGCCCGCATTCATGAGCGTAAACATAAAGCCGGACAGACTCGCTCAGACCCTCCAGCTTTGACGGGTTGAGGATAATCATGCCCTTCTTCGCCCCGCCATAATCCCAGAAAGTGTGTGACATGAGCGTCGGCGTACGCCCGCAGCGCATAGAGCGCCCGGCGAGCTTGAGCCTGCCCGGCGCGAGCAGCTTTTCCTTGGGCGCAGCCTCCAGTACGCTCGAAGCCGGCAGCGGGGCTAAAAAGCCGGCCGCCAGGGCGCAAACCAGTCCGGCTTTCAAAATTCGCCGCATTCTCACGCAATCCTTCCTTTTTTCCCGCCCGAAGGCGCGCGCCCCAAAGTGTGGCGTTGACCGCCACCGGTCAAGTCACGAAATCGCGGGTGGAAATCTTTAGGCTCAGGATCCATTAATGGCATCCATTGCGCGCGATGGATGCCATTAATGGATCCTGACCCTAATTACGCGACGCTCGCGGCGCTGCATCCAGATAACAGCGGCGCATATTTTCACAACGCTTTGGCCCCGCGGCGTGGTTGGCGTCGCCTTTGAGCTTTGAAATAAAATCGCATACCTGCGCCAGCCCTTCCTCCTTCAGCCAGCCATAACACCGCCCGCGCTTAATGCCGAAACAGTCGGCCGCCGCCTCATCCCGGCCGATAAACTGATGCCCGCACTCATGGGCATAAACGAACAGCTTCACCGGCGTCGCCAGGCCCTTGAGCCGGTCCGGATTGAGAATGAGATAACCCGGATAGGCACCGCCCCAGCTATCGAATTTCGGGTCGATCACGGTCGGGCGTCTGCCGCATGCCATGCGATGTTTATCGATTTTGAGCTTGCCCGCGGCGATCAGTTTCGCCCCCGGTCCGGCCTTCGCCATATAGCCTTCGAGCGTCAATCCGGCATCTGAACCGCTCTCGACAAAATCAGCCTGCGCGTGGGCCTGTTCGGCCACGCCAGCAGACAAAACCGTGGCGCACAGGCCAAGGAGGAAAATCACACGCCGCAAGTTCATATCGCGCACAACAACCCTTCAACTCATTAACTCATAAGGCCCTAATTCAGCTCGCGCACATCGACGAAATGACCGGCGATTGCCGCCGCCGCCGCCATGGCCGGGGAAACCAGATGGGTGCGCCCCAGACGCCCCTGACGTCCCTCGAAATTACGGTTCGAGGTGGACGCGCAGCGTTCATGCGGCTCCAGCTTGTCCGGGTTCATGGCCAGGCACATTGAGCAACCCGGTTCGCGCCATTCAAAACCGGCGTCGAGGAATATTTTATCGAGGCCTTCTGATTCCGCCTGATCCTTCACCAGCCCAGAGCCCGGCACGATCATGGCGTTGACGTGATCCGATACATGCTTGCCCTCGATGATCTTGGCCGCGGCGCGCAAATCCTCAATGCGCCCATTGGTGCACGAACCAATGAACACCCGGTCGATGTTAATGTCCTGCACCTTGGTGCCCGGAGTGAGACCCATATATTCGAGCGAGCGGCGCATGGAGGCCTGCTTACCCTCATCTCCAGCCTGCTCGGGGTCCGGAACTTCGCCCATCACCGACACAACGTCCTCGGGGCTGGTGCCCCATGTCACGATGGGCGGCAGGGAAGCCGCGTCGAGGGTAATTTCCTTGTCGAAAACGGCCGTCTCGTCCGACTTGAGCGTTTTCCAATATGCAAGCGCCTGCTCCCAGGCCGCGCCCTTGGGCGATTTGGGCCTGCCCTTGAGATATTCGAAGGTGGTGTCATCGGGCGCCACCAGACCGGCCCGGGCGCCCGCTTCGATGGTCATGTTGCACACCGTCATGCGCCCTTCCATGGTCAGCGCGCGGATGGCGCTGCCTGAATATTCGATCACATGGCTGGTGCCGCCGGCGGTGCCGATCTCGC
>CAYOEI010000431.1:0-3246 GCA_964402825.1 uncultured Hyphomicrobiaceae bacterium | reverse complement strand
TGATGCGCTCCAGCAGTTTTTTATTTTCTTCAGAAAACGAGCCCATACCCCCCACCATGCCCTGACTCGCAGAGCTTTGGAATATCTTGCCTTAATCATGGCTCAATACCCCACATACCCAAATGAGAGATATACGTATCCCCCTTGCGGAACACAACTAGAACATGTATAGATGTTCATGATTTGTCCATATGTTGTGGGCATTGTGATTCGTAAAGAGTTAAATCGTAACGGTGATATTTCTCGAGGGGCTTAGATGCTGACACGCAAACAAAAAGAATTGCTGATGTTCATCCATCAGCGGGTGAAGGAAAGCGGCGTACCACCCTCATTCGATGAAATGAAGGAAGCTCTGAACCTAAAATCCAAATCGGGTATTCATCGGCTTATTACGGCCCTGGAAGAGCGTGGATTTATCCGCCGTCTGCCCCACAGGGCCCGCGCACTGGAAATCCTTAAATTGCCTGAATCGGTAGGGTATGCCTCCGGGAGCGGCGGGCGCGGCTTTTCTCCCAGCGTTATCGAGGGAAGTCTGGGCCGCGTACGCGAGAGCAGTGGCGGCGAGGCAGCTTCGGACAATGTATCAATCCCGGTGATGGGGCAGATCGCGGCGGGTGTGCCTATCGAGGCCATTCAGAACCGCACCCGCACCATCGATGTGCCCCCCGAATTGCTCACCAAAGGCGAGCATTTCGCGCTCGAGGTCAAAGGCGATTCGATGATTGAAGCGGGTATTCTCGAGGGCGATACGATTATTATCCGGCGCGGTAATACGGCCAATACGGGTGATATTGTCGTTGCGCTTATCGACCAGGAGGAAGCGACGCTCAAGCGTTTGCGGCGGCGCGGCGATTCGATTGCGCTTGAAGCCGCCAACCCGGCCTATGAGACCCGCATCTTCGGACCCGACAGGGTGGATGTTCAAGGCACGCTGGTGGGGCTTCTTCGCGTCTATTAGAGTTCATGACCTAAAACCTGTTTGCACCACTCTCCCCGGCATAAGCATTGCCGTCCGGCGCTGGCTTGCGCCGCCGTGAGGTCATGCGTGACCAGGGGCGCGTACCCCTGTACTGCGCCACGGTTTCAATACGGATGGATTGCCCCTCCAGGTAAAGGGCGTGTGCACCATCAGCCCACAGATCTATCCGGTCGACAGTAACGCGAGCATTCGGGCAGCGCCGGTTAATAGGTATTTGCGCAACCACAATGTCGGCCCGCGCGCATTCCTCGGCAAGCGCGGCTGGATGGCGGACAAAGGCCACTGTTTTTCCTTTAACCTTTGCGACACAGGCCAATTCATCACATTTAAAATTGCCGCTTTTGAGCGCAACAGCAGGATCACGCGAGTCGCCATCGGCACGAAGCCAATACTCCAGGGAGTAACTGGTCTTTTTACCGCCTGTGACAGAGAGGGTTTCGGCATTATTGCGTATGGCGAGCAGTTTTCCATCGCGGCCAATGAGCATATCTGGCCGCGCAATGTTACCGGCCATCGCCAGGCCTATGCTGGCAATGCCCAGCCCCGCCAGCCGCCAGGGTTTTTGCCACAGACACAACCACAGGCCGCCGATCGTTAGGGCCAGAAGAGAAGCAACCGGCATTGCCGCCACATGGATGCTTGCTGCGGGCCAGCTGGAAACCTCCTTGGCTACTCCTAAAACATGATCGATGCCCCAGGCCATGACTTGCAGAGGCAATGCTTCAAGCCCGAATGGCATGGTGATCAAAACTGTTAGCGCCGCCGGCATCACAACAAGACCAAAAGGCGGCATGGCTCCAAGATTTGCAATCAGCGAGAACTGCGCGAGTTTGTGAAAGTGGTAAGCGGCAAAGGGGGCAACCGCAATCCCGGCAATGAGCGTCGTGAGGGCAATGCCGCCTAAGTACCAGCCGCCTTTTCGCACCATGATGCCCCAGCGACTGTGAGGGATGGTGTCGGATTTGCGTTTGCTGGTGCGTTCATAGACGGCGACCAGCGGCGTCACGGCGGCAAATGACATCTGGAACGAGACATTGAGCAAGCTCTCAGGGAACAGGGCCAATATGACCAAAGCGGCAAGGGCCACATTGCGAAGGGTGAGTGCTGGGCGGTCAAGCAGGATGGCGGTGAAGACGATACCCATCATCAGGAATGCGCGCTGTGTGGCGATTGATCCGCCCGAGATGGCGAGATAGAAACCGCCACCCAGCAAGGCCAGTATGGCGGCCCATTTCTTGATCGGGTAGCGCAACGCCAGAGCTGGTACGGCAGCCGCGCCCGAGCGCAGCAACCAGAACAGGGAACCAGCCATCAGCGCCATATGGAGCCCGGAAATTGCCAGCATATGCGCCAGGCCCGAATTCCTCAGCGCATCTAAAGTTTCTTCAGGCATGCGGCCGCGCTCTCCCGTGATCAGCGCAATTACGACGGCTCCGCGTTCACCGGGGATATTTTCCAATATGCGCTGCTCAATGCCACGGCGCAGCCCATCAATTTTAGCACGCAGGACGATATCGAATGGTGGTGGTGGAGCTTTATTGAGAATTTTGACTGGAGAAAGCGCAAAACCAACGGCCCCAAGACCTGCAAAATAGGCTTTGCGCGAGAAATCAAAGCCGCCGGGCATGACAGGCTCGGGGACGCGCCGCAGTCTGAGACGTACTTCGACTGCGGAACCTGTGACCGGGACCTCGTCAAAACGGCTGGTGAAGCGTACCCGAAATGGCAGGGGTGTTTTTTTTGAATTTGAGGCCGCAAATGGCCTTAGCGTGATGCGGTGACCTCGCGGCAGCCGCGCTTCAACTTTCTCAATCCAGCCCTTGAGCGCCATAAAGCCGCTTGAGCGCTCCAGTGCGGGCTGCGCAACTGAAAGGGTGCGCAACTTGGCATCGGCGAATCCCAGGCTCACGAAAAAACTCGCAACGCAGAGCGTCCACAGAAATGGGACGCGCGCAGTGGCGAGGCAAAGGCTGAACGTGATGCAAAGCGCGGCAATGATGTAATAAAAGGAAGGTTCGGCAGACAGTGTAAAATAGATACCGATGCCTGCGCCAAAGAACACCGGAACCCATAAAAACCAGCGATCGCTTTCTTCTTCGATCAGCTGCGCAAGCAACAGAACGCCTTGGCGGAGCAGGCCACCGCCACCACTCTCTAGATGCAGTTTTCCCAAGGACCATCCTGCCATGGTCCAATGTCCCCCTATAGTGCGCGCTCCACTCTTAACGCGGATCAGAAAAATATGGTACATGAGCACGCAACAAAGC
>CAYOEI010000430.1:0-6044 GCA_964402825.1 uncultured Hyphomicrobiaceae bacterium | reverse complement strand
CGATGATGGCCTGACGGCTTCGTGCTGGTGGGAGATACTTGGAACTAATATTCAGGGCAGCGGTCTGATCAAGGTGGCAAACGATGGCGTAGTATCCGAGCAGATCGCCTATTACACCAAACTGCCAAGCTGATCCGCCTTAAGCCTTTTCCACGCTTATGGCATCGCCGGGCTGAACGCTGGCCAGCGTTTTGACATCGTCCAGCGCCCGCCCCCAGATGTTGCAGGGGCTTGCAAGGCGCGTTTCATCGCCCTGTGATATTGGCGTACGGCCAAATCCGATGGCGATGGCGTCCCCATCCGGCCAGAATGCAATCTCGCCAGGCTCAACCACTTCGCGCGCGTCCTCTTCACGTGCAACGCTCACAGGCGTGAAGAAATAAACCTCTTCACCCCAGGTCTGCGCCTCAGACTGGATCGGCAGGGCCGAAAGGATGGCGTCAGCGGTGGGCGTATCCAGCACTTCGACGCGTATCGAAACATCCCCTGCGGTAATCATGATCAGTGACAATATTCACTCCCCAATTCTGACAAGGTTCTTATCCTTAATGTGCTTTGCCAATAATTACTTCGCCTATAGGGTTGATATCACATGTTGACCGGTTGGCTCTAAATCAACCTGGCACTCTATCCCATAGCGTTTAGTAAGGCCGCTCATGCTGAAACATGTTCCCAACGCTGAAACGCTAGCCGGTCTCTCCCCCCCATTGCAGGTCAGCATTTCTTCCCTCGCGACGGCGGTTCCCGAACACCGTTATGCCCAGGATGAAGCCCTGGAACTCGCCAGCCGCATGTTCCCTGCTTACGGGCGGCTTGAAAGCGTTTTTGCAAATACCGGTATCGAGCACCGCTATTCATGCGTCCCCCTCGACTGGTTCTCTGAGCCGCACAACTGGGTCGACCGCAACAGTGTCTATGAGAGCGCGGCCCTTGATCTGCTTGAAAAAGTTGCCAGAAGCGCACTCTCCAAAGCTGGCCTCGGAAAGGATGATATCGGGGCGATTATCACCGTATCGACGACCGGGCTCTCCGTTCCCAGCCTTGATGCCAAGCTGATGCATCGTCTGGGTTTGAGCCCCGATACGGAACGGCTTCCGATCTTCGGACTAGGATGCGCGGGTGGTGTAACAGGGCTGGCGCGCGCCGCCCGGCTCGCGGCCACAATGGATGGCCGGGGCGTGCTGATGATGTGCGTGGAGCTGTGCGGCCTGAATTTTCGCCCTGGCGCGCAGTCCAAGGTGGATTTTGTATCCTGTGCCCTTTTCGGTGATGGCGCGGCGGGCGCCGTGCTGCACGCGCATGAAAATGGCGCGCCTGGCCCAATGGGGACCATAACCGCGGTTTGGGAACATAACTGGCCGGGCACCAACGACGTCATGGGCTGGTCAATCGAAGAAGACGGCTTTGGCGTCGTCATGAGTACGCAAATCCCGAAATTTGCACGCAACGAACTGCGTGAGGCTGTCGAGCTGTTTCTGGCGAAGCAGGGCATGGGGCTGGATGATCTTGATGGCATCATAACCCATCCTGGCGGGCGCAAAGTCCTGGAAGCCATCTCGCTCTCCCTGAACGTTGAGAAGGCAGACTTGGTTCACAGCTGGGAGGTGCTGCGCGATTACGGAAATATGTCATCGCCAACGGTGATGTTCGTGCTGGAACGCACCCTCGCCGCCGGCGCGGCGGGCCGCCATCTGATGGCCGCCTTCGGGCCAGGATTTACGGTTTCGTTTGCCTTGCTCGATATTTGCGCGGGATAATTCACCCCTGATGTTCGGCGCCCCGCAAATTATTGCCATCCTGATCCTGGCCCAGCGCGGACTTGAGGAAATATATTCACAAGCCAATACCAAACAACTTCTGGCGCAAGGCGCGCGAGAAGCAGGCGCGGCATACTACCCGGTGGTGGCCACGGCGCATCTGTGCTGGATTGCCAGCCTGTTTCTGCTGATCTCACCCAACGCCACGATCACCTGGCCGCTGCTCGTGCTCTTCGGGCTGTTGCAGATTGCACGTTACTGGGTAATTGGTTCACTCGGGCGCTACTGGACCCACCGTATCATTACCCTGGAGAGCGAGCCTGTGGTGCTCAGCGGTCCTTATAAATATATCCGTCACCCGAACTACGTCATTACGCTGCTTGAAACGCTGCTGCTGCCGCTTGCTTTCGGCGCTTGGGGGCTGGCGCTTATCATGACGGCGATCTGGGCCGCCGTTCTGCACTACAAGATAATGCTGGAAGATGAGGCCCTCGCCAAACGGCGTGAAGCAACGAAGAATTCGGCTGCTAGAGCATGAGTCAATATGATCGGATCATGCTCTAAGTAGGATCTGGACCGAAAACCAGAACGGCATTCAGGCCGCCAAACGCAAACGAGTTCGACATGGCGTAGGTTATGTCGCGCTTGCGCGCCTTGTTCGGCGTGTAGTCCAGATCACATTCAGGGTCCGGCTCGTCAAATCCGATCGTCGGCGGAGCTATGCCCTCTTCCATGGCTTTGATAACGGCGACCGCTTCGACGCCGCCGCCGGCGCCAAGGCAATGGCCATGCATCGATTTGGTGCCGGAAACTGAAATATTGTCAGCCGCCTTACCGAACACGCGCCTGATGGCGCGGGTCTCGTTTACGTCATTGGCCGTCGTCGCGGTGGCGTGCGCATTGATGTGATCAATATCGCCAGGGGCAAGCCCTGCGTCATCGAGGGCAAGCTGCATCGCGGTGGAGGTACCCTCAAGAGATGGATTGACCATGTCAGCCGCGTCAGATGTCATGCCGAAACCGACAAGTTCCACCAGTATCGTCGCGCCGCGTGCCTTGGCATGCTCCAGTTCCTCGAGCACCAGCATACCCGCACCCTCCCCCAGCACGGTGCCGTTTCGGCCCTTGCAGAAGGGAAACAGTCCATCTGGGCTAAGAACCCGCATGGCTTGCCATGCTTTTGCCGTTCCCCAGTTGAGCGAGGCTTCAGATGCGCCGCCGATGCCAATATCGCACATGCCGTTCTGAATCATCTGATATACAAGCCCGATGGAATGAGGCGCGGTTGAACAGGCGCTCACCACACCGAAGCATGGCCCGGTGATGCCATATTCAATACTGACATGGGCAGCCGCGGATGATCCGATGGTTTTCAGAAGCGTCAGCGGATGAGTCGCGCGCTTCTTCTCCTCAAACAGCATCCTGTATGAGAGCTCCATGGTGGTGACGCCGCCAATACCCGTACCAACGATACAGGCGGCCTTGAGGGCCTTTTCGCCCTGCAACGGCATTTCCAGCCCGGATTGGGTCACAGCCTCCCGGGCCGTGAGACCAGCAAACTGCGAATAACGGTCCGCCATCAGGAATTGCTTGGATAAGCCGAGTTCCTTGGCGTCGAAGTTTTTCACCTCGCCGTCGATGGTGATATAAAGCTCATCGGTGGAATAAAGCTTGGCTTCACCGATCCCGCACTCGCCGTTCTTCAGCGCGCTCCAAAAAGCATCAACGCCGATGCCGACCGCAGAAATGACTCCTTGGCCGGTCACGACGACGCGCCTGCGTTCCTTAGGCTGTGCCATATATTTGATTTTGCCTTAGCTGGAAGCTCCTGCCGCGCTGGTGGTGGCGGAGTGCGAGCACAACGACTAAGCCGCGGCTCCAGAAGCTTTATTCTCGGAGACGATCGATTTTACTTTTTCAACAACCGATCCGACTGTTGCAAAGTCCTCGACCTCTTCATTAGCGTTGTAGGGGATTTCGATCCCGAACGTATCTTCAATATCAAACACGATGACCGCGAGATCGAGAGACTCGATGTCCAGATCCGCTAGCGGAGTATCCAACGCAATCGAGTCGGATGGCTCCTTCATGTTCTTTTTCAAGATATCAATTACCTTGGTGGCCACTTCGTCCATTTCGCACTCCCTGCCCCAGATTTAATAAGGGGCTTCGTCTAATCGTCCAATCTGCTAATGCAATTGGCATGTGTGAGCAAGCCGCGCGTTCAGATAGTCTTAAAACCCGGCGGAGTCTAGCGTGTCATTGGAATCATTCAAATAGCCCTCTATCAGGCAAATTGCCACACAGATCGCCTACACCTTGCATCCATTTGGACGCGTTGAACGACAATTGCAAGTGATGAAGGCTTTTTTGGGTTAAGATCAGACGTTTACAAAGACAAAAACGTAAATACCATACGGGCAAACCAGGCGCATAAACCGCACGGAACAGCTCAAATCGGCAGGTAATTTGGCTCATGAAAAAAACCACCAAACGACCAGCTAAATCGCCAAAAAAGAGGCAAAAAAATATTCCCTGGCTCACCAGTTATCCAGCCGGAATCGCTTGGGATACAGACTTTAAGCCCGAATCACTCGGCGCCATGCTGGACAGGTCCGTTGCGGCGTATGGCGCGCGGACCTGCACAAATTTTCTGGGCAAAACCTCAACGTATTCCGAAATTGGCGCAGCGTCCGATCGTGTGGCAAAAGGTCTTCAGGAACTCGGGGTTGGCAAAGGAACGAAGGTTGGCCTGCTGCTGCCCAATTGTCCCGCTTTCGTTATTTTCTATTTCGGGATTCTGAAAACAGGCGCCACGGTCGTGAACTGCAACCCGCTCTACACGGTGGAAGAACTGGACCATCAGATCAAGGACAGCGAAACCGGGTTTCTGGTCACGCTCGATTTGTCGGTTCTGTTTGAAAAGGCAGACGCACTCCTTGACCGTGGAAGCTTGAAAAAAGCCATCATCTGTTCTTTCCCCGCAATGTTACCCGCCGTGAAGTCACTCCTCTTCAGGACATTGAAGCGAAGCGATCTCGCCACCCCGAAAAAGGCCCGGAACCTCTCACGGCTCATTTTTGAAAGCGACGTGCTGGACAATGACGGCGCTTATTCGGCCCCTGAAATCGACACAAAACGAGACGTTGCCGTCCTGCAATATACCGGCGGGACAACCGGCACGCCAAAGGGCGCGATGCTCACGCACGCCAATCTCTCCATTAATATTCAGCAGATAAAAGTCTGGGCCACCAACCTTGGCGCTGAGGAAAAAATCCTGGGCGTATTGCCGATGTTCCATATCTTCGCGATGACGACCGTTCTGAATTTCGGTGTCGCGTGCGGATTTGAAATGATCCTGATGCCTCGATTTGATCTCGAAAAGGCGCTCAAGATGATTCACAAGGCAAAAATCACTATTTTTCCCGGCGTGCCAACCATCTACAACGCCATTCTGCACCACCCCAAAACAAAGACCACCGATCTGTCATCGCTGAAATTCTGCATCTCGGGCGGAGCGGCGTTACCGGTTGAGGTGAAACGCGGATTTGAAGAACTATCAGGCTGTTCGCTGGTTGAAGGCTACGGGCTGAGCGAAACCTCACCCGTCGCCACATGCAACCCGGTTGGGGGCGCGCCGGTTGAGGGCTCCATTGGATTGCCGTTGCCAGCAACCTTCATTTCCATCCGCGATATCGACAAACACACAAAAGAGATGCCCATCGGACAGAAAGGCGAAATCTGCATTGCCGGGCCGCAGGTGATGCCCGGCTACTGGAACAAGCCGAAAGAGACAAAAGACACCTTCACCGGCAAATTCTTCCGTACCGGCGATGTCGGGCATATGGATGAAGCTGGATATATTTTTATCGTCGACCGGCTGAAAGACATGATCAACTGCTCGGGATTCAAGGTCTATCCCCGCCGTATCGAGGAGGCGATCTATGAGATTGAAGCTGTTGAGGAAGTGACGGTCATCGGCGTCGAGGATGAGTATCGCGGCGAAGCGCCCGTTGCTTATATAAAATTGCGTGATGGCCATACCACGACAGCTGACGAGATATTCGCGTTTCTCAAGCCCAAAATTTCGAAAATCGAGATGCCGCACGAGATCGAATTCCGCACCGAACTTCCAAAAACGATGATTGGCAAGCTGTCAAAGAAAGAACTGCGCGAGGAACGCGAGAAGGCTTAGGGTCTAACGCCTGCGGATCAGGCAGTCGCCGCCTTGCGATTTGAGCTGGCGGCAAAAATCAACAGCCGCACTCTGCTGCGCCATCGGTCCAA
>CAYOEI010000429.1:0-9882 GCA_964402825.1 uncultured Hyphomicrobiaceae bacterium | reverse complement strand
TTTTTGCGAGGCAGCATGCGCCCCAACTCCATCCGGTTATTTCTGGAAGAGACCCTTGAAGCGGAGCATGAGATTGCCTGCACGCGCGCCCAGGCCAATTACCTCCTCAATGTCATGCGTCTGGGCGATGGCGCGGAAATTCTTGTGTTTGACGGGCGCAACGGTGAGTGGCGCGCAAGTCTCTCCCGGCAAAAGCGCGGCGCCTGCATGCTGAAGTTTTTAGAGCAGGTGCGCCCTCAGGAAGACGGGCCGGACGTTGAATATCTGTTTGCACCGGTGAAGCGCGCGCGGCTTGATTTCATGGTGCAAAAGGCGACCGAGCTTGGTGTTGCCGCACTCCGTCCGGTCATGACCCGCTACACGGATACGCAGCGTGTGAAATTTGAACGTATGCGCGCCAATGTGATCGAGGCCGCCGAACAGTGCGGTGTGTTGCGCATACCTCACGTCCATGAAGCGGTGCCGCTGGAAACGCTGCTTGAGGGGTGGGACCGCGAGCGCCGGATTGTTTATTGCGATGAGGGGGCGCCCGTCACCTCGCCTCTGGAAGCGCTTGATGCGCTCAAGCCCGGTCCGCTGGCCGTACTCATCGGTCCCGAAGGAGGGTTTGATGCAAGTGAACGCAAGCGTCTTCGCGGGCTTTCTTATGTGACGCCCCTCTCGCTCGGCCCGCGCGTCATGCGCGCCGATACGGCTGCCGTCGCCGCATTGTCACTGGTCAACGCCGTGCTCGGGGACTGGCGGTGATGGTGTGCTTGCCTCAGCTTTGAAGCTATTCCATAACTGGTTGCAGATAGAGGCGCCATGGGGCGATCCCGCCCTCCCATTCGCGAACGCGAAAAATTCTCAGGAGAAATCATGTCCACACGCGAGGATGGCCCGCAAAGCCCGATTATAGAATCGCGGGATCAATTGATCGGGGAGTTTGAGCGCGGCTGCAAGCCTGCATCTGAGTGGCGCATCGGAACCGAGCACGAAAAATTCGGATTTAATACCAATGATTTGACCCCGCTTGCCTATGAGGGCGAGCATGGTGTCCACGCTTTGCTTGAAGAGATGGCCAACCGCCACAATTACCGGCGGATTATGGAGGGCGACAATATTATCGCCCTTACCGAAGAAGGCGAAACTCTTGGCAGTTCGATAACGCTGGAGCCGGGGGGGCAGTTTGAGCTGTCCGGCGCCCCGCTGAAAACAGTTCATCAAACCTGTGAGGAGACGGGCCGGCATCTGGAACAGGTTCGCCAGATTGCCGAAGACTGGGGCATCGGTTTTCTGGGCCTTGGATTCTCGCCGAATTGGACCCTGGCCGAAACACCGCGTGTCCCCAAGCTGCGCTATGAGTTGATGCGTTCCTATATGCCGCGCATGGGAGATCATGGTCTCGACATGATGCACCGGACATGCACCATTCAGGTTAATCTCGATTTCGCCAGCGAAGCGGATATGGTGAAAAAGCTGCGCGTCAGCCTGGCCCTGCAACCCGTGGCAACCGCGATATTCGCCAATTCTCCGTTTACCGAAGGCAAGCCAAACGGCTATCTCTCTTTTCGCAGTGAGATGTGGCGCGACACCGATCCTGACCGGACCGGCATGCTTCCTTTCGTGTTCGAGGATGGAATGAGCTTTGAACGCTATGTCGATTTTGCGCTTCAAGTCCCGATGTATTTTGTCTATCGCGGGGGAGACTATATCGATGTAGCGGGGGCGTCCTTCGGCGACTTTCTTGAGGGCAAACTTGAGGCGCTTCCGGGCGAAAAACCCAATGAGGCTGACTGGACCGATCATGTGTCCACAATTTTTCCTGAAGTGCGTATGAAGCAGTTTCTGGAAATGCGGGGCGTTGATGGCGGGCCATGGAACGGTATCTGTGCGCTGCCGGCCTTCTGGGTGGGGCTTCTTTACGATTCCACCGCTCTGGATGCGGCGTGGGATCTGGTGAAAGACTGGAGCGATGAGGAACGCCGGGGGCTGCGTAACGCCGTGCCGCGCCAGGCGCTGGATGCGCCATTCCGCTCCGGAAAAGTTCTCGACATCGCGCGCGAATGTGCCTCCATCGCGCGTGCCGGTCTTGTCTCACGCGCTCAGCAAGATGGCTGCGGCAATGACGAAACGCAGTTCCTGCAAGCGGTCGAGGATATTGTTGCTTCGGGCCGCACGCCCGCCCAGCGCCTCTTGGCGTTTTATGAAAATGAATGGGACGGCGATATTGACAAACTGTTTGAATCAGAGGCTTTCTGACTCCCTTTTTCTAAGGGTTCGACCCTGAGGGGGGTATTTCATGACATTATCGACGAGTGACAAACAGGCGCTGGCCGGTGTTTTAACCGATGCTGAATATCCTGAGCTGCCGAAATTTCAGCGCGGCAAGGTCAGGGATTCATATGACCTGCCCGATGGCCGCCGGATCATGATCGCCACCGACAGACAATCGGCGTTCGACACGGTCCTCGCCGCTGTACCGTTTAAAGGCCATGTTTTGACGCAGACTGCGCGCTTCTGGTTCGATCAGACTGCCGATATCTGTCCCAATCATGTGATTGGCTATCCCGCTCCCAACGTGGTTGTCGCAAAAACGCTTGATATTCTCCCAATCGAGATGGTTATCCGCGATTATATGACCGGGTCCACCGACACCAGCATCTGGCCAATGTATGACCGTGGTGAGCGCCAGCTTTATGGCATCCAGTTTCCTGACGGACTGGTCAAGAACCAGAAATTACCCGAAACCATTATCACGCCAACGAGCAAGGCGGCGGCGGGTGCGCATGATGAGCCGACAACAGCGGCGGAAATCGTGGAGCAGGGGATACTCACGCAAGCTCAATGGGATGATGTTGCCGCTAAAAGCCTTGAGGTGTTTGCGCGCGGCCGTGAAATCTCAGCCCGCAATGGGTTGATCCTGGTCGACACCAAATTTGAATTTGGCCTTGATGAGAATGGCGAAATCATTCTTGCGGATGAAATCCTGACACCGGATTCGAGCCGCTACTGGATTGCGGACAGCTATGAGGCGCGCCTCAAGGCTGGCGAAGAACCCGACAGCCTCGACAAGGAATTTTTGCGTTTATGGGTGCGGGGACAATGCGATCCGTACAAGGATCCCATTCCGGAAATTCCGCCCGAAAAACTGATTGAATTCGCCGGTAAATATATCGCTCTGTACGAGACAGTCACGGGTAAGAAATTCGAATATGCCGATCCTGACATTCCAGTGAGAGATGGTGTCCGGGCAGCTCTGGCGCGCGATTTTCCTGAATATTTCTAACCACCCCTCAAGTAGCGAAGCGATAGGGGTAATAAAAAACTAGCGGTTTCTTTTACATCCACGTCTGTGCAGCAAAATTCAAATTGTTGAGGCTCTCGACAACGTGTTTTGCCAGCGCATCTATACTGGATGAGGCGCTGTTCTTGGCGCGAAGCAACGCGATATCGCAGTGGGGCAGTTCGGGATAGCCTTCATCCGCATCCAGGCGCCGCATGCCGGCACGCACCGCGCTTTCAGGGATAACGGAGATAGCCAGCCCTGAAAGGACAGCGGCCGCCAAAGCTGTTGCACTCGGGCTGGAATAGAGGACTCTGTATGGGCGTTTTATCTTATCCAGCGCCTCTGTCGCTTCGTTGCGCCAGGAACAGTTTGCCTTGCCGAGCGCGAGCGGGACGATATCCATCTCCTCGACCTTGTGGCGCGGAGAGGTCACCCAGCACAGGGGCTCGCGCCGGACAATTTCGCCATTTACCCCGCAGTCCTTGTGAGTGGCGATGGCAAGATCCAGTTCTCCTTTGTTAATGAGGCTCATCAGCGCGCTGCTTCCTTCGCAGACCACTTCAACTTCCACCAATGGGTGAGTGCGTGAAAATCCGGCAAAGATCGGGGGCAGAAAACGCTCCGCATAATCATCCGGGGTCCCTATACGCACATGGCCGGCCAGGTCGGGTTCCCTGAGGATTGTCATTGCCTCATTATTCAGATGGATGATCCGCCTCGCATAGTCGAGCAAATGCGTTCCATCGGGCGTCAATTTGTTCTGACGTCCGGCCTTGGTGAACAGTGGACGCCCGATGGAATCCTCAAGACGCCGCATCTGCATGGAAACCGCGGCCTGGGTCTTGTGAACTTCTGACGCGGCCCGTGTGAAACTCCCCGTATCGGCAATGGCAACAAGCGTTTTCAACTGGTCTGAATCCAGCAGGGGCAGGGGCATTTCTAGCCTCGTTCAATCAATCAATTTCTGTTATGTATTGCATAATAAACATTTGTTTGATTTATGGAAGACCAATCCTCATATTCGGTTCAACAGGACGAGCCGATCCCGTCCGATGATCACGGCAAGGCATAGCAAATTTGATGGCGGCGGGAATTTACCCGTTTACGCCAGTGGAGTTTCTTGCCTTTAAAACAAGGAGTTGAGGCAATGACTTATGCGCCAATTATAACAAACAGGTTGGGCCGGCCGGCAGGTGTTTCGGGGCTGCTACTCCCTCTACGGCAGCTTTACGAATATGCCGGCCGGCTTGTTGACGCCCGGCGCGCCCGGCGTGAAATTGCCAGGCTGGCAAGATCTGAAGACGCGACGCTGGCGGACATTGGGGTGGTACGCGCCGATGTTGAATGGGCGCTCATGCAACCCTGGAATGCCGATCCATCGCTGGCGCTTGCCGGACGCGTAAAGCGCCGGAAAGCAGCCGCGCGCTGGGCACGGGATTTCCAGGTGAGTTGAGACTCTATGTGATGTTTCTTGTCGTGCGCATCTTGCCGTGGCTTCATCGGGACCATATTTGTCATTCATCACCGACCCCCCGCATCCACGCGGGCCGGTGATGGATGTTCCCCCGTTCATGAGGAGGTGTAGATGGCAGTACATAAGACAATTGAGATTATGGGTGAATCCGACAAGGGCTGGTCGGAGGCTGCTCAGAAAGTCGTGGAAGAAGCCGCCAGGACCGTGGATGGCATCAAGTCGATCTGGGTCAAGGATCAAACCGCTTCCGTGAAAGACGGGAAGATTGAGTCCTATCGTGTGAACTGCATGGTGACCTTCAAGATCAAATCTTAAACGGAATTATTGGACAAAGTTTGAGCCGGCGCTGAGTAATTGGCGCCGGCTTAATTCGTTGATTTGGATTTGGCGAGTTCGCTCAGCCGCTCCAGGCCCTTGGTGAAGCCCTTCAGGGAAACGGGTATCGCGCGCCCTTCTTCTTTTGTCTCAACGATGATGAACATGGCCGTGGTGCCGGCCTTGAATTTATCGAGCAGTTTTTTCTTAACGATAATCTCGGAGATGCAGCCCATTGGCCGGCATCTGATAAAGGGCAGGGGCTGCTTGCCGATTGGTTCGCCGTCTATCCGCAGTCCGAGGCCAAAGGGCAGAAGAACACCCAGCGGCGCAACGACCCTGAGAACGTTCTGGCCATCGGATGTCAGCAGGAATACAACGCGCAAGCCTACATTCGAGCGTTCTTCGTCAATGACGCGCTGTACGAGCGCGCATCGAAGGTCCTTGGCTCCTGGCGGTTTGCCGCAATTGACATGCCAGTCGCCGAAAGTGGCTTTAGTCTCGATCTGCGCCTGCAGCGGATGGGTCATTGCCAGGACCAATGCAAAGCAAAGGGCCAGGACCAATGCAAAGCAAAGGGAAAGAGCACTGGCGATCAACTTATGCGTCAATCGGGCTGGCGTGATGAGGGCGGGTACAGATCTCATTTGATTGCTTTGTCTGGAGTGCAATAATTGAATGTACGTTATGTAACTATAATACTGACGTAGCATCAGATACGTTAATCGGGCCGTATCAGGAATCGGGCCGGTATCACGCTAGGCGCAATGGAATAGCACATCGTCTTTCGCGCATATTTAGGGCCAAAATTGGACTCAAGGCACCCCTGTAGTGCTCCAATGATTAACCCGAGGGGATCTGGAAGTTTGCAGCGCGTAAATTTGACGCACCTCTAAAGGCATCAATTTTGGTTGCTAAATTGAAGCTGCCCGTGCTTTTTCAGATGCTTGGGATTGGATCGACAATCCTGAGTGCATACTCCGTTTACGTATATTGAATTACTGGCTTGGGTAATGCTAGAGCATGACTGTGTGGCGTCACTCCAGTAAATCCTTGCGGGCCAGTAAATCCTTGCGGGCAATTTTTTCATGGCGCTTGCATGGCCGGGCAGCACAACGGGGACATCAATAGGAGCTTAGAGAAATGAGACACGGTTTTTCCGGGGGTGGAGCTAAGGCTATTGCAGGGGTTGCCGCGTTGGCCATATTTCTCTTCAGCACAAATGCATGGGCTGAATTGGGGCAGCCAAGGAACTGGCAGCTTGGTTTTCAGGAAGCCGCGACGCCGATCATGCGGCAATTGACCCTTTTTCATGACTTTCTGCTGATCCTGTGCGCGGTTGTTACCTTATTCGTTATGGCACTTCTGATGTACGTGGCATTGCGGTTCAACGAGAATGCCAACCCGAAGCCTTCAACGACCTCGCATCATACATTGCTTGAAGTTGCGTGGACGGTGGTCCCGATCCTCATTCTGGTCGTGATTGCCGTGCCGTCATTCCGGTTGCTTTTCGCGCAGTATGACTTTCCCAAGGCCGACGTCACGGTGAAGGCAATCGGGAACCAGTGGTACTGGACTTACGAGTATCCAGATAACGGCAACATGACCTTCGATGCGGTCATCGTGGAAGACGAAGATTTAAAGCCCGGTCAGCCCCGGCTGCTGGCGACTGACAATGACATCGTGGTCCCGGTAAATAAGAACATTCATGTTCTCATCACCGCCACGGACGTTCTTCACAATTGGACGGTCCCCGCATTCGGCGTAAAAGTTGATGCGGTGCCGGGGCGCGTCATACGCACATGGTTCAGGGCTGAAAAAACCGGCACATTCTATGGGCAGTGCTCGGAATTATGCGGGGGCAGGCATGCTTTTATGCCCATCGCCGTGCGGGTTGTATCCGATCAGGAATATGCAAAGTGGCTGGTGAAAGCGAAAATGGAATTCGCCTCCGCGCCTCCTGCGGACGATGGCAAGTCCCTGCAAAGCCCATCACCCCGGTTAGCCCAGCTTGAGAAATAGGGCGTGGTTGAGACACAAATTTTTATCAGGCGGGCCCGCATCACCGGGCCGCAACGATTAAAGGGAATATGAAATATGGCGGGTAAAGCAGCGGCCGCGCATCACCACGATCATCCAACAGGACTGAAGAGGTTTCTGTTCTCCACCAACCACAAGGATATCGGATCCATGTATCTGATGTTCGCGCTTGCGGGCGGGATCGTGGGTGGTCTGCTGTCGATTGGCATGCGCATGGAGCTGCAAGAGCCCGGCATGCAATATTTCTCCGACCCGCATGTGTTCAATGTCTTCACTACCGCGCACGGTCTCATCATGGTGTTCTTCATGATCATGCCGTCGCTTTTCGGAGGCTTTGGTAACTGGATCGTGCCCTTGATGATCGGTGCGCCGGATATGGCGTTTCCGCGTCTGAACAACATTTCCTTCTGGCTGCTGCCATCGGCGCTCCTGCTGCTCGTCATTTCGTTGTTCATGCCTGGTCCCGCTGGCGGCTTTGGCGTGGGTGGCGGCTGGACCATCTACGCGCCGCTTTCGACGACCGGGTCACCAGGGCCGGCAATGGATTTTGCAATCCTGGCGCTTCATCTTGCCGGCGCATCTTCGATCCTGAGTGCGATCAATTTCATCACCACGATCTTCAACATGCGCGCACCCGGCATGACCATTCACAAGATGCCATTATTCGTATGGTCGATTCTGGTCACAGCTTTCCTTCTGCTGCTGGCGCTTCCGATCCTGGCCGGCGCCATCACCATGCTGCTGACCGACCGCAACTTCGGCACGACCTTCTTTGATGTTGCCGGTGGCGGTGATCCGGTGCTCTTCCAGCATCTGTTCTGGTTTTTTGGTCACCCGGAAGTTTACATCATCATCCTGCCGGCCTTTGGACTGATCAGCCATGTGATCTCGACCTTTGCGCGCAAGCCGGTATTTGGATATCTCGGCATGGCCTACGCCATGGCGGCCATCGGCGCGGTCGGATTTGTCGTATGGGCGCACCATATGTACACGGCCGGCATTTCACTCAACACGCAAGCCTATTTCGTAACCGCCACCATGGTCATCGCGGTGCCGACGGGCGTGAAAATTTTCTCCTGGATCGCCACCATGTGGGGCGGGTCAATCCAGTTTCGCACGCCGATGCTGTGGGCGTTCGGTTTCATCTTCCTGTTCACGACCGGGGGTATAACGGGTGTGGTTCTGGCCAATGCCGGCATCGACCGCGCCATGCATGACACATATTATGTTGTGGCTCATTTCCACTATGTGCTGTCACTTGGCGCCACGTTCGGTCTCTTCGCGGGGTGGTATTACTGGTTCCCGAAAATGACTGGCTATATGTATTCAGAATTCATCGGCAAGCTGCATTTCTGGGTCACGTTCATTGGCGTGAACATTGTTTTCTTCCCGCAGCATTTCTTGGGGTTGGCGGGCATGCCACGCAGAATTGCTGATTATCCCGATGCTTTTGCAGGATGGAACTATGTGTCTTCGGTTGGTTCCTATATTTCCGGATTTGGCGTGCTGATCTTTCTGTTTGGCGTTTTCCTGGCCTTCCAGCGCAAGGAGAAGGCCGCGGACAATCCCTGGGGTGAGGGCGCAACGACGTTGGAATGGACACTCAGCTCCCCGCCGCCATTCCATCAGTTCGAGCAACTGCCCCGGATCAAATAGGGCAGCTGGCGGGCCACGGTAGAAACATCGGTAACAGGGCACATGCAATGAGCGAAACCAGCCTGGATATCACCCGATCGCAGTTTGATACATCTTCTGCGGCTGGCGCCGGCAGTGTGGGAGATTTCTTCGCACTCATGAAGCCGCGGGTCATGTCGCTTGTGGTGTTTACCGCACTGGTTGGGCTGGTCATCGCGCCTGGTTCGCTGCATCCGGTCATCGCCATTGCGGCATTGCTTTGTATTGCCGTGGGCGCCGGAGCTTCCGGCGCGCCCAATATGTGGTACGACGCGGACATCGACGCCAAAATGCAACGCACGGCAGCCAGACCCATTCCGCGCGGAGCCGTGTCGCGCGAAGAAGCGCGGACATTCGGCACCATACTCAGCTTAGGCTCCATCATTAGCATGGGGATGCTCGTGAACTGGGTTGCGGCTTCGTTGCTCGCGCTCACGATCGGATTTTATATTTTCATCTACACCATGTGGCTGAAGCGCAGCACATCGCAGAATATCGTGATTGGCGGCGCAGCGGGCGCTCTGCCGCCGATGATCGGCTGGGCCGCCGTCACTGGCAGCGTGAGCCTGGAATCCGCTGTGCTGTTTCTGATAATCTTCATTTGGACCCCGCCGCATTTCTGGGCGTTGGCGCTGTACCGTTCTCGCGATTATGAACGCGCCGGCATTCCGATGCTGCCCGTCACGGCGGGCCCCGATGCCACGCGGCTTCAAATTCTGATTTACTCCCTGGTTTTGGCGCCCATCGGGCTAATCCCGGCTTTCATCGGCCTTGGCGGCACTCTTTATGCGGTCTCGGCAAGCCTGCTTGGCGCGGTATTCGTGGCGTTGGCTATCAGGGTCTATATCCGGCGTGAGGGCAGGAAAGCGGAACGGGCGGCACGGCGGCTCTTCACCTATTCGATCTTGTATCTCATGCTCATCTTCGCCGTTTTGCTGGCGGAGCATGCCGTTGGCGCACTGGCAATGACAGGCACATGATGCAGCTCACAGAGGAACAACTAAATCGCCGCCGGGCCCGCTCAAAGGCAATTGCCTGGGCGCTGGCGGCAATGGCGGCTTTATTTTTCATAGTCACAATTGTGCGTCTCGGCGCCAATGTGGCGAACCGG
>CAYOEI010000428.1:0-2701 GCA_964402825.1 uncultured Hyphomicrobiaceae bacterium | reverse complement strand
AAAAACTTCGGATTAAAACTCATAAGAAACTCCTACAGCCTTGACGTCGACACCGCCCAACTCAGTCATTCTCAATATTTATCCGATCTTTCCCAGATGGGTCATGAGATCTGAGCTATCATAGTGAAGCGAAACTATTTGAGACGCCAGTGACGATTTCAACTTTGATAGGCGACGAGACGGTCTATGTCCGCTTTGGGTCATTAGCGGACGTAATACGCCACATCAATTAGAGTCCGCTTATCCGCCGAAAGCAGACATCTGAAGGCATAGCCAAAAATGTCCGCTTTGTGCCAATAGCGGACATCGCCTCATTGAATCCAAAATCTAATTGGAGCACTGACGAGGTGCTAAATAGGCGTTGCCTGCAACGTCACGCCGGGTTCAGGCCGGATCGTCATATGCATGACCGGAGTGGGTGGCGGACCGGCGGGCGCGAATCGGAAGCGCGCAACCAGCGTAATGAGAATGATTTGCGCCTGCATCATCGCAAAGTTTGCCCCGACGCAGATTCGTGGGCCAGCGCCGAACGGCAAGTACTGGAAGCGGTCGCGCGCTTCAACTTTGTTAGGTGCGAACGTATTGGGGTCGAAAGCATCGGGCCGATCCCACCAGAGTTGGTGGCGATGCAGCGCGTAAATGTTGAGGAACACCGTGTCCCGTGGCCGAATATCGCGCTCGTAAAGCTCGTCCGGCGCCAGAACGTTACGCGCCAAGAGCCCCACTGGTGGGTAAAGCCGCATCGCCTCCTGCAAGACTTGCTCGACATACGGCGCGTGCGCCAGGTCATCCGCGCCCGCGGCCCGGTCGCCAAGCACCGCGCGCGCTTCCTCACGCGCCCGTGCCTGGACGGTTTCGTCATGCGACATCAGGTATAGCGACCAGGCTAGGGCGAGCGCGGTGGTTTCATGGCCCGCGACAATGAAGAACTGAATGTTATGCAACAGATCTGTCGGGGTCATCCGGCGGCCGCTGTGAGGGTCCTCGGCCTTGAGCATGTGGTCGAGAAGATCCTCCAACTCGCTCGGACCTCTGCGCCGCCGCGCCTCGATGGCGCGCGCCACCATCCGATGCATGGTGCGAACCGCGCCGCGCCCCCGTATCTCACCGGGCCGCGGAATCCAGTGCGGCACATCAAGAAAATCGAGCAAAGAGGCCCGCCCGACAGTCAGAAAGTAACGGGTGATGGCCGCACCATATTCCTCCGCATCGAAGTGCTCCCGTCCCGAAAGCGCAACCTCGCAGATGACGTCAAATGTAGCGGAAAGCATTTCGCGGACGATCTCGACTGGACCGGACTGCGCGGCGATCCGTGCCGAGGCGCGTTCCGCGGTCTGCGTCATCATAGGCGCGAGCGACCGGACGTTGCGCGCGGCGAACACAGGCGCGATGGCGCGGCGCTGCCAGCGCCAACCCAAACCTTCTGAAGTAAATAGGCTCTCACCCACGGCCGAGCGGAGCATCCGGATCATGACCTCAGACTTTGGATAGTTCTCGACGTTATCGAGGAAGATTCGCTTCAATCCCTCCGGGCCCTGCACCATGTGCCATCTTCCGAGCCCAGTGACACCCGAAACGATCGGTTGAGAGTAAGAGATAGATGGAAGCACGCTGAGCGTGTTCCTCCGAACCGCACGCAGGGTCTTTACAACGCCCAGCGGGCGTACAGGCGGATCTACGGTGGGCGGGATGAACAGGGTCATATGCGCCTTCCTTGTTCCTCCCTATCGTCAAACTCTACTCAAACGAACTCGAACCGTACATATAGCTCAATGTAAGCCACTCAATCGACAGCGGCAGCAAACATAACGGCCAATTCGGGTCAAAACCCGATCTAACGCGCATCGCTTATGGAGTCCGCTTTACCCCCAATAGCGGACATAAATCCACATGGGCTGGAATGTCTGCTTATAGCCAAAAGCGGACATAGGTATTCCTGCGGCCAACAAGTTCACGTCGACCGAGACCCCCACAGAATGATGGCGGCTCCGACGAGGCAAACAGACGCTCCGACCAGGTCCCACCTGTCCGGTCTTTGCCCCTCGATCAACCAAAGCCAAACCAGAGACGCGACGATGTATACACCACCATAGGCAGCATAGGTGCGCCCAGCGAACGCGCTGTCAATTCGCGTCAATAGAAGGGCAAATAGGATGAGGCTTACAATTCCTGGAATCGCCCACAAAGGGGACTTGTCGAGCCTCAACCAAGCCCAAAATGCGAAGCACCCAGCAATTTCCGCGATTGCAGCACCAACATAAGTTGTGGCCGAAAAAAGAAACGTCGACATCATGCGCGTGCTGCCTGTTCAGGTCTTCGCTAGTTATCGCCAGTCATCGGCTCGCTTTGAAAACGACGTGGCACAAACCCCAGAGAAACACTGAAAAGAGGACATGTGGCACGAGCGAACCGACGATCAACTTCGGAGTGATCGCAAGTCCGAGGAAACCCCATCCAACGATGGGAAAGAACACTAACAATACGGCGATCCACAGCAAGCCACCAAGAGCCAGCGCTTTGGTCAAGCTCAGGTCGTCCCGGAACAGGCTCACATAAGCTATCGACCAAAATGCCACATATGAGATATGGAACAAAAGGCCGACCGGCAGTGGCAGGGCGCGCCCAAGCACTGTAGCAGACATCAGAGACTGGTGCCAAGAATGTCCGCTTTACCCCCGAAAGCGGACATAAATCCACATAG
>CAYOEI010000427.1:0-4093 GCA_964402825.1 uncultured Hyphomicrobiaceae bacterium | reverse complement strand
CGGATTTTCCTTTTCCTCGACATCAAGGGTTCGACTGCCCTGGTCGAGCGCTTGGGTCCGATCAAGACCCGCGCGTTGATTGGCAAGTTTTTCTTCGACATCTCCGGCCCAATCACTGATCACGGTGGTGAGATTTACCGCTTCACCGGCGATGGCGTTGTCGCCGTCTGGGATTGGAAGCAAGGTATCATGAAAAATCGTATCGTTCGTGCCATCGATGTCATCGGCGACGCCGTCAATCGCGAAGCTGACTACTATCGATCCAAGTTCGACCACGTACCCGAATACCGCATCGGTGTTCACGGTGGCCCCATCGTCACCAGCGAAGAGGGCGACACCAAGCGCGCTATTGGTTTCTATGGCGATACCATCCATATCGCTGCTCGCCTGGAGCAGAAGGCCAAGGATCTGGACGTCGGTTGCGTCTTGTCTGGAAACATTGCCGAACACCAAGTCGGCCTCGGCGACCGGTTACGCCTCATCGGCGACAAGCCGATTCGTGGCATCTCGGAGCCAATTAAGGTTTATGAACTTAGGCGGGACATGTGAGGTATGTCCGCTTGTGATGCATTAAATGGCTCCCACCATCGTCACCGGAATGTCCGCTTATGGCTATGAGCGGACATTATGAGGGGGTGCCCAGCATGTCCGCTTTCGGGGGTAAAGCGGACATTGTTAGTGCGCGCGATTGATGTCCGCTTTGGGGTATAAAGCAGACATATAGGACCACTACTTTGAATGTCTGCGTTTAGGCGGAAAACCCAAATCTTAGGCTATGGACTTATTTTTAGCAGTTTTGGGGCAAGTTAAATGAGTTCGGTATAGGTGGCTTCGTGCCCCCGCAACCAATGAAAGCCCTCAAATCATTGGATATTTGAGGGCATTTTGTTGCGTAACAGCAAAAGTCAACGAAAGGTGAGAGAAATTATGGAATTAATATAACGTTTTAAGACTCAGTTTGGGCGCCAGTGGCCGAGATATTGACAGTCATGCACAAGATTGGCGTTCATGAGTGCATGGTATGCGTGCCGCGCCCGATCAAGGATTGTCGGAATATCATCCTTGAGCAAAAACCTCTGTCGAACGAGTTTAACTGCGGCCGCTGAAGTTGCGGTCAAAAAGCGCTTCTTTGAGGGATAACGTTCGTCGATGGACCGACGCGGATCGTCAACAAGACGGCGCAACCGTTCTGTTGCATGGAACGGCAGGAAGGAACCTTCCCAGCGGCCGAGACGGGCGTGAGAAAGAGAAGCTCTGCGCAGATTCCATCCAAGGTAGGTGCCGAGCGGAGCCGCGATTTGCGGCAGTCGGATGCCGCCGCGATCCAAGCCATCTTCATCCGGCAGGGGTACGTGCGTAATGAAGCTACGACCCGGCAACGCTGGTTGCAGATCGGCAATACCTTGTGTTTCAAATCGGGGCCCGTGATCGAGGCGCGGAGGGCTTAGATTGTGTGTCGGAACATTGATTGAAGGGATTTTGGGAAAAAGCCGACGGTAAGCGGCGACGGTCCCAAGAGAACCGCTCGCCAACTGCGGATGTGTGCTTGGAGGAGGACGTATTGCCTTTGTCGCCCAATCGTCGAGTGCAACAAGCAATGCCCGCGCGAGTGGCCGGTAATCGAGTGGATTTTGGCAATTTTCAAATCTTCCACGCCGTGTTCTGATCGACACACTGTGCGGGGCGCCTGCCACGGCGTAGATGCGGACCTGCTCGTCATGGGGGACGTCAGACCGGCCTTGGACGTCTGTGTGCAGTAAGGATGCAGCGCGTGTCCAATATTCCGTCGAGGCTGAAAGGTAAAAGAGCTTTGGTACAAAGCCAATCTTTTGAGCGTTGTCCAAAAGGCTAGCTAGTTTCCCTGTGACCGGGTCGCGGGTCGATGTGGTCGCAAAGGGAAAGAAATCTGTCGGATAGAAATGGTCCTCGAACGGGCTCGGATGCCGCGTTGTTTGAGCAAAGCGATGATTAAAGGACCCTTTGCCAGCTCCCGGTCCATGAATGAACGCCGCCTCAAAAACAGGCTTCGCTGCTTCATCCATATGGAAGCCCTGCAATAACATGTGTTGGATCACGCGAGCCGACTGAGAAAAGCCGTAGATAATCGCAGTGTGAATGTTCGTTTGTGTGGGAGCAGTGCTTGCAGCGAGCGGGTTTGGAGTTCCGAACTTGTCGGCAGTAGCATAACGAAAGAAAGAGATGGTGTCGCGGATCGCTGCCAAGCCGGCTCCGACGACGCGCGGGTTCTTGGCTTCGTAGACGAGCTCATAAAGCAGGTTTGGCTTAAAACCGTCTTTGAGCATGACACGTACCGGGTTCAAAGAGACCCGGCCAGCTTCCGTTACGAAGCGCCAGCGACCGCGAGGAATGAGCTGGCGTTCGTCTCCCGGACTGGCCCCCACTGTCATGCGGTCCTTGGGATTGTTCAAGGCCACCGGCGGATAGCCCCGAGATTCTCCCCAAGCTACGGGAAATGTATCACTCGAATAAGTGGGCGCGATCTCGGCAGCGACGGGACCCGTAATGATACGTCCCTTGGTCCTGGCGATGGGAAGATCGATCTGGAGTCTATTATTCCCGGGCACGACGTCCCAGTTCCAGGCGCTCCACAGCAAGGTATATCCCTGCTTCAGGAGAAAGCCATTGCCCAAATCCGCGGTCGATCTCGGTGCGTTGTTCCAATCAGCATCGTTGAAGATATTGAGCATTATAAGATTACCGCGATTATTGACGCCATAGAGCAAGCGGCCATTGGCATGATTAGGATCAACCGGTTTGATAAGCACGAAGTCGCCGGCAAACGTGACGCGGCCCGTGGAATCTCGAGGCGCGAGCTTGAGATCGACGACGGGGTCGTTGGCAGGAGAAGCTGGATCTAACGCATAGTGCAGGCGACCAGTAATCAATTCGTAAGTGCCAACCTTACCGAAGCTCTTGCCACCAGCCAAAAGTTCGCTCTGAAGAATTTCTATTCGCGAAACGGTAGCGGCTGCGAATTGCGGAAAGAATGAGATAAATATCGCTAAAACCAGCACCATCATTGGAGCTATGGCATAGATTTTGTAAGAGGATCTTGCTTCTGGCTTTGTCACATTAAACAACCTCAGCGAGAAAATGAGAATTTCTCTAACGCGTAACTGCTTGATCTAAAGGGATTTTGGATTCAGCCTATGCGTGCAAAAATACTTAATGTGACAATGCCCTGGCACATGCCCGAATGCGCATTGCGGCCACGTAGTGCCGCCTGACAGTAATCCCTCCCGTCAACAACACAGAAAACAGCGCAAACACGACCAACCAGCACCCGCTGGACGGTGACCCGCTTGCGAAGCCAAAGACTAGAAACCGCAATGGATTTACCCGCCGCAAACTCGGGTCGGTGAGAAATCCGAGCTAACCAGAGCACGAGGGACCGTCAACACTGCTCAGGCCATATCGCTTTGCACCTGCATGGAGATGACTTTACTCACTTCCGCGAGCCGCTTTTTCTTCTGGACAATCTGCCGATCTAACATGCGTTTTGCCTCAGTCATTTGTTCGGTCTCGATTTTGAGTTGGGCCAGGGTTTTCGTATTGCCTGCGGCCGCTTCGGTCTTCCGGACTATCTCAGCCTGCTCTTTTTCCAGGGTCTCCAGTCTTCCTTCAAGCCCGCGGAACTCACTGACGATGCGATCACGTTCCCTGGTCAGGGCGTCAATGTCACCCATCTCGAACGCCTCCTTCTTGCTTGATTTTCTAGTTGCATACTATCGAAGCGCAGATTGGAAGACAATTACCGGTGCCGAGGCCAGCGCACCACCGAAGAGAAGTTGCAGGATAGGAGAACGAAGCCGCACTCATTCTTGTCAATGTCCGCTATTGGCTAAAAGCAGACGTTCTGGACTACTCCGCCCAATGTCTGCTTTCGGGGGTAAAGGGGACATAGTTCATGGCCCCTCAGAATGTCCGCTTTTGACCCAAAGCGGACATCAATGCTGACAAGAATTTCGGCGCAGCTCGATTAGCGAGGAGCTTTGCTGTCACCACAAACAATCCGACTGATATGAGGTGACTTTATTGCCTAACAGACACCAGCGCTTTCAATCAGATTGGG
>CAYOEI010000426.1:0-7027 GCA_964402825.1 uncultured Hyphomicrobiaceae bacterium | reverse complement strand
ATTGCCTATGGACGCGTGGTGCGCCGGCTTAGCCGTACGGCGCAGGATACTTTGGCCGAGGCAAGCGCCTATGCCGGTGAGAACCTGGCGGCTATCCAGACCCTGCAGGCGTTTACCCACGAGAAGGGGGTCGTTGCCCGTTTCGCGGCTGCGGTCGAAAGAGCTTTTGATGCCGCGGGAGCGCGTTTGAAGGCCCGCGCCGGGTTGACGGGGATTGTCATCTTCCTGGTCTTCGCCAGCGTGGTGTGCATCCTGTGGTATGGCGCGCAAGGCGTTTTGTCAGGCACCATGAGCGAGGGCCGGCTGGGGCAGTTTGTGCTTTATTCGGTGTTTGCCGCGGCTTCTCTGGGTGAGTTGTCGGAAGTGTGGGGTGAAGTCCAGCAAGCCTCTGGCGCCGCGGAGCGTTTGTCGGAGTTATTGGCCGAAGAGCCGGACATCAAGTCTCCCGCGAACCCGAAGCCCATGCCCAATCCGCCGCGCGGTGAGGTCTCGTTCCAGAACGTTAATTTTACATATCCCTCCCGAAGAGGTGAACCGGCTCTTGCCAATATCTCTCTCGATGTGGCGCCCGGCGAAACCGTGGCGATCGTCGGTCCTTCGGGCGCGGGGAAAAGCACCATCTTCAATCTCCTGCTCCGGTTCTATGATCCGCAAAAGGGCAAGGTTCTGGTGGACGGCGTTGCCGCAAACGCGGCCGAGCTTAGTGAACTGCGCGGGCGCATGGCGCTTGTGCCCCAGGATATGGCCCTGTTCGCCGATACGGTGATGGAAAATATCCGCTATGGAACGCCGGGGGCGGGCGAGGAGGAGATACGGGAGGCGGCAAAACTCGCTTTTGCCGACACATTCATTTCCGCACTTCCCGACGGATATAAAACCCGCCTGGGAGAGCGCGGGGTGACGCTGTCGGGCGGCCAGCGGCAACGCATTACCATCGCCCGCGCTATTTTACGCGACGCTCCCATTTTGTTGCTGGATGAGGCCACAAGCGCGCTTGACGCAGAAAGCGAGCGCGAAGTGCAACAGGCGCTTGAGCGTGTAATGGAGGGGCGCACAACCCTCGTCATCGCCCACAGGCTGGCGACTGTGAGGCGCGCCGACCGTATTGTCGTGATGCAGGATGGGTGCATTGTGGAGGAGGGCAATCATGACGCGCTGCTTAAAAAACGCGGCGTTTATGCGCGCCTCGCCGAGTTGCAATTTGCCGCCGATGCGGTCATCTAATTTTCCACCCTGTAATCCAGCTTCTTGCAATTCGCTCATACGCGTCCTAACTGAGATGGATATGGTTTGATTCCCGCTTGGTTGGATTAACCCATGATCCGATCATCATTGTCTCTTGAGGCGCGTTTTTTCGACCGCGACGGCAGTTATGCTGCTGTTTGGTGAGGATGGATGAAATGACGAAGCAATCTTTAACTCTCGCCGCACTGGGCGGCGCTCTGCTTGTTGCATTTACCGCCGCTGTTCCGGCCAATGCCGCGATCCGGTGCCAGGGCCGTAACCAGTGGAATTCTGCGGCAAATGGCTGGATTTCTACGCCTTATTGTGAAGACAAGCTCGTCGCTTATGTGTCGGGTTATCCCTTCAATGGCCCCAACGGTGTGCGCCAGAATCCGAGTGTCAAGGCGGAAGCATGCCGTTTCGCCGGCTCTGACATTCGCATCAATGATATCTGTGCCGGTCATTTGTATGACGGAAAGCGCTATCCATAACGCTGACCCAGGGTCATTTCTGGTTTAATAGAATCGCCAAGCCGCCCGCTCCCCCGGAGCGGGCGGTTCAGTCATAATCTGAAAGAGTCCCAGGCTATTTCTCGGTGAGCTTGAGCTCGATACGGCGATTGCGGCGGTAGGCATCTTCGGTATCACCTCTGTCGACGGGCTGAAACTCACCGAAACCCGCCGCCACCAGACGGTTGGGCGGCACGCCTTGCGCTATCAGCTGCCTGACAACCGAGATCGCCCGGGCGGAAGACAACTCCCAGTTTGACGGAAATTCCGGCGATGAGATGGGGCGTATGTCGGTGTGTCCATCGACCCGCAGCACCCAGTTGATTTCTTTCGGAATTTCTTTTTCCAGCTGAACGATGGCGGTCGCGAGTTTGTCGATTTGCTCGGCCCCTTCAATATTCATCACATCTGAACTGGATGGGAACAGCACCTCGGCCTGAAACACGAACCGGTCGCCCTGGATGTGCACATCTTCGCGCGACCCCAGTATCGAGCGCAGCCGGCCAAAGAAATCCGACCGGTAGCGGGCAAGCTCCTGCACTTTTCGAGCCAGGGCCAGATTGAGCCTGCGCCCGAGATCCGAGATCTGCGTCTGGCTCGCTTTGTCGCGCGACTCGGACGCGTCCAGCACCTCTTCGAGCGAGGCAATTTGCCGGCGCAGCGCCGCCAGTTGCTGATTGAGCAGCTCCACTTGCGCCAGCGCCTGGGCGCTGAGGTTCATTTGTTCCTCGATTTCGCTGGCCAGTGAACCGGCGCGTCCGGCCGATTGTTTCGCCTTTTCACCTTCAACCGTGAGGAAGCTCTGAAGGCGTGAATTTTCCACCGTCTTGTCCTTGATGGTCACCCGGAGTGACGACAAAGTGTCCTCAAGCGTTATTTTTGTTGATGACTCAAGCGCGAGGAGTTCCGTCAGCTGGGCGATCTGCTTGTTCAAACGCTGCAGCGCCGTATCCTTCCTGCTCGCTATCTGGGTCACCATGAACTGAACCACCATGAAAACCGACAGCAGGAAGGTGACGACAAGCAACAGTGTCGCCATGGCGTCAACGAAGCCGGGCCAGTAATTTGTTTCGGGCCGTGCGCGCCGTCCGCGAGCCAAACTCATTGAGGGTAACTCATCGTGATTTTCCCTTGGGTCCGGATTTCGGCGAGGGTGAGCGCTTGGGCGCCTCTTTATCCGACAGGCGCTTCAGGACAGCGGCGATCTCGTGCTGCTGCTGGGCTTGTTCATCGGCCCATTCGCGCACAATTTGCTGTTCGGCCCGCATCTGCTCAATGAGCTTCTCGATACCGGCTGCAAGGCCTCTGACGGCTTCTGAGGAATTGTCGTTCAGCGCACCTTTTTCGATATTCGACCCCAGCGCGGTTATGGAGCGCTGCATCTCCATCATGGCGTAGCGTAGCTGAGGGCTGGCGCCCGAGGCCAGTGTATCGCCGGCCTGTAATTCCGTGATGCTGGACAGCCAGTCTTCCAGCTCATTGTAAAACCGGTTCTGTGCCTGTCCCGCCTGCAAATCAAGAAAGCCGAGAACCAGAGAGCCGGCCAGACCGAACAAGGATGAGGAGAATGCCGTGCCCATGCCTTTCAGCGGAGCCGCCAGCCCTTCCTTCAGTTCCTCGAAGACAACCAGACCGTCATTGGCGCCCGTATCGAGAGTCGAGATGGTCTTGCCGATCGAATTGATCGTATCCAGCAGGCCCCAGAATGTGCCGAGAAGACCGAGAAAAATAAGCAGGCCGACGAGATAGCGCGAAATGTCGCGCGCCTCATCAAGCCGGGAGCCGATGGAATCGAGGATCGAGCGCATCGACAGGGTGGAGAGTGACAGATGCCCCGTGCGGTCGCGCAGCATCGTCGCCATTGGCGCCAGCAGTACGGGCGGCTTATCGAGTTTCAGGCCCGGATCGGCGATGCGGAAATTATTCACCCAGCGTATCTCGGGGAACAGCCGGAGAATTTGCCGGAAACAATAGCCAATGCCGATGAAAAGCACGCCCACAATCAGGCCATTCAACCCCGGGTTCGTCATAAAGGACGATATAACCTGCGTATAGAGTATGGCGACCAGGAACATGACGAGGATCAGGAAGATGATCATGCGCCAGAAAAAAACCTGGGGCCGGGAGAGGCTCATATGTCCTGGTTTCGCTGCCATGAGCGCTACTTTACCTTCTGCTCCGCAAAATCCCTAGGGTCCGGATCCTAACGTCAATAATACGTCATGAAAAACGGCATCTTCATGCCCGGTAAATATAAAATCTGAAAGCGTCTAGGCCGCTGCGGCGCATTTGAGAAGCGTTGTGCGCAAGGTGCGCTGGATGGTTTCATTACCGGCAACAATGTCCCCCGAGCTAAGCATATCGGGCTTGCCGCCAAGGCCGGTGACGTATCCCCCGGCCTCTTTGACCATGATGATGCCAGCGGCTATGTCCCAGGCCTGCAGATTGCGTTCCCAGAAGCCATCAAAACGGCCGGCCGCGAGCCAGGCCAGATCGAGTGACGCGGCGCCCATGCGCCGAAGACCCGCGCAGCGGCTCATAATCTCCCCGCATTCGTTTAAAAAGAGCCCATGGCTGGGCCTGCCGCGATGGGGAATGCCGGTTGCGATGACGCAGTCGTCCAGGACGGTGCGGCCGGCGACGCGTATCCGCCGGTCATTGAGATAGGCGCCCTTGCCGCGTTCGGCGGTAAAGGTTTCATCGCTGGCCGGGTTGTAGATGAAACCGGCGACTATCTCTCCGTCCCGCTCCAGGGCGATGGAAATGGCGAAAACCGGGATGCCGTGCAGGAAATTGGTGGTGCCGTCGAGGGGGTCGACAATCCAGCGGTGGGTTTTGTCGGCGCCTTCAATGGCCCCGCGCTCTTCCATTAAAAAGCCATAACCTGGCCGGGCCCGCGAGAGTTCTTCAAACAATATCTGTTCGGCGCGGGTGTCCGCCGCACTCACAAAATCCGCAGGGCCCTTCATCGAGACCTGCAAATGTTCAACCTCGCCAAAATCGCGTGACAACCCCCGGGCGGCCTTGCGCGCGGCTTGATCCATCACATTCATGAGTGCTGATGCGGGCATTTACTTTAGGTCCAGACATTGCGGCAGGGGTGCTGTTTAGTCAGCGCGCTTTATATAAGTCATCTCGTTGGTATCGACGATGATTTTCTCACCCGTCTGTACGAAAGGCGGCACCATGACGCGAATGCCATTCTCAAGAACCGCCGGCTTGTTCGAGGAGGCGGCCGTCTGCCCTTTTACGACAGGTTCCGCCTCAACGACCTCAAGCGTCACCTGCGCGGGAAGGGATACGCTGATGGGTTTGCCTTCATGGCTCTCCACCACAACCTTCATGCCGTCCTGTAAAAATGCAGCGCGATCTTCGAGAAATTCAGTTGTCAGCTGGATCTGGTCATAGGTCTCCAGATCCATGAAGGTCAGCATATCGCCATCGGCGTAGAGGAATTGATAGTCTTTCTGCTCCAGCCGCACGCGCTCGACCGTTTCGGAAGAGCGGAAGCGTTCATTGAGTTTCGAGCGATCGATCAGGTTCTTCAGCTCCACCTGATTGAAAGCGCCGCCTTTACCCGGCTTCACCGCCTGGGTTTTGACCGCCAGCCATAAACCGCCCTTGTGTTCGATCACATTGCCGGGCCGGATTTCGTTACCATTAATTTTCATAAGCGTTGTCTTTGCTGATCATGTTGCTGTTCGAGGCTGACATAGATTTTAAGCTGACATAAATCATGTGTGCCTCAGCGGCAACCGGCCAATCGCATGTGCAAGCGTAAGATGGTGTGGTGAAACGGTCATGGCTTGGCTTGGGTATGGCCTGGACTCAATTAAAATGCTCTACCGCGCACTTTGTTTTTTCATCCAGGCTTGGGCATCCGCCTTGGCCTTTGCCCTGTCCGGCTCGCTCATTTTTGCAAGATAGAGATCGAGCTTGAAATCGCTGACCCCGGCATCACGCGCGATCAGATGCCATTTTGCGGCCCTGAGCGGGTCTTTTTTAACGCCCATTCCATTGGCATAAATACGGGCCAGACGGTTTTGCGCCACCGGGTTTCCTTTCGCGGATGAGCTTTTGAAAAGAGCAATTGCCCCGGCCTCATCTCTCTCAATGCCGCGGCCATTGAATTTCATGATCGCATATTCAAGCTGGGCGGTAGCATGCCCGAGCTCAGCGGCCCGCCCGGTCCATTCAACGGCCTTGATGGGATCTTTGGCGGTGCCGGCGCCTTCAGCGTACATAGCCGCCAGATCATACTGTGCCTGGGCGTGGTCCTGCCCGGCGGCCTTTTGCAGCCATTCTACCGCTTTAGCTTCATCACGCTTGCGGACGCGGCCCTCAACATACAACAGCGCCAGATTATATTGCGCTGAAGGAAGGCCGGCCTTGGCGGCCTGCTCGAATAAATCGCCCGCGCGTTTGCGGTCCCGTTTTACGCCGGCGCCCTTGGCCAGCATCAAGCCATATGCCAGCTGCGCATTGGCATCGCCGAGGCTGGCTCCCTTTTCATACCACTGGGCTGCTTTTTGCAGGTCTTTCGGGACGCCAAGTCCCCTTGAGTACAGCTCACCAATAAGCGTATGTGCTGCCGGGTCACCAGTTGCAGCAGCCTTTTCCGCCTCCTTGCGTGCAATTACATAGTTGCCCAGCTGAAATGCGTCATAGGCAGGGTCGGGCACAGCAGCGCGGGCGTCATGAACAAGGGCCGCGCATAACAGCAGGGCGGCGAAGTAACCGCGCCAGCGTGAAACATATGATCGGGTCATACGGAGATCGGTTGATCGGTCAGGTTTGCACTGAATTCAGCCATTGCTTTTTCCGGGCCCTTGATATGCGACCATACTGGCTCTCCCATGGCCACAAAATCCGCGCCCGCCTGCGCGTACTGCCGGGCGTTATCCTCGCTTGGTATGTCCCAGGCGACGCATGGCACCGTTACCGTTTCCGACCACCAGATAATCAACTCCTCCAGCCCCAGTTCGTTCCAGCAGGGGGGGTGATCGTTTGAATCGGTGAACGCGATATAATCCGATCCCATTTCACCGAATGTCAGGCCGGCATGGCGTGAAAGTCTGCAATCGACTCCGATGATTGCGTCATCGCCTAAGATGCGCCGGGCATCAGTAAATTTTTCCTCATTGGCAAAAATATGAACGCCATCGGCGCCAAGGTCGCTTGCCGCGGCCACATCATTTTCAAATAGAACCGGCACTTGCGAAGGCTGCACATACCGCAATATCTTCTCGGCAAAATCGCGGTTTATTTCTCCGTTAGAGTCCGCACGCAACAGA
>CAYOEI010000425.1:0-5669 GCA_964402825.1 uncultured Hyphomicrobiaceae bacterium | reverse complement strand
TGCTTCTGGCAACGGATGCACCCTTCCTGCTTGCCCCCGCCATGAACCCGCATATGTGGGGACACCCGGCAACGCAGCGCAACGTGGCGCGGCTCAAGGCCGATGGCGTCTCCTTCATCGGGCCAAATGAAGGGGAAATGGCGGAAGCCAATGAGCGGGGTATCGGGCGCATGGCCGAGGTGCCGGAAATTCTCAGCGCCATTGAAAATCTGATGGGCCAGACAGGTGCAAAACCGCTCAAAGGCAAACATGTCATCGTTACCTCTGGGCCAACGCACGAGCCGATCGATCCAGTGCGCTATATCGCCAACCGCTCCTCCGGCAAGCAGGGCCACGCCATTGCCGCCGCCGCCGCACGCGCAGGGGCAAATGTCACGCTTGTGAGCGGACCGGTGGAGATCGCCGACCCGCCCGGCGTAAAAGTCGTTCACGTGGAGTCTGCCGCAGATATGCTAAAGGCGGTTGAGGATACCCTGCCCGCCGACATCGGTATCTTTGCAGCCGCAGTCGCCGATTGGCGGGTGGCGCGGGCAGCGGACCAGAAACTCAAGAAAAAACCCGGTGTGGAGGAGATGTCGCTGGATTTGGTGCAGAACACGGATATTCTCAAAACCATATCAAACGGCGAGACGCGCCCCGGATTCGTCATCGGCTTTGCCGCCGAGACACAAAATGTGATTGAAGCGGCAAAGGTGAAACGCCTCGCCAAGGGGTGCGACTGGATCATCGCCAATGATGTGGCCCATGCGCGCGGCGTAATGGGCGGAGAAAAAAACGCCATTCATCTGGTGATGGAAGGCGGTACCGAGGACTGGCCGGAAATGACCAAGGAACAGGTTGCGGGAAAACTCATCGCCAGAGTCGCCGAACATCTCGCGCTAACTAAGGTGAACTGAGCAGTGTCCGCATCTCCTCCCACGATACGCGTTGCCTTGCGCCGTCTTGAACATGGGCAGGGCTTGCCCCTTCCCTCCTATGAAAGTGCGTCCGCCGCCGGCATGGATCTCGCGGCGGCTGTGCCTGAAGCCGCGCCCGAGACACTTCCACCTGGCGGACGGGCGCTCATCCCAACCGGTTTCTCAATGGAATTACCGCATGGGTATGAGGCACAGATACGCCCGCGCTCGGGCCTCGCATACAAGCATGGCGTCACGGTGCTCAATTCACCCGGCACAATCGACGCCGATTACCGGGGCGAAGTGAAAGTTCTGCTGATCAATCATGGCAGCGAGCCATTTGAGATTGAGCGCGGCATGCGCATTGCGCAGATGGTTATCCAGCCGGTTTCCCGCGCGGCGCTCGTTGAGGTTGAGGAATTGAACGAGAGCGAGCGCGGGTCTGGCGGTTTCGGGTCCACAGGCACGAAGTAGGGCTAATTTCTCTCTCCATCATAGCGGGATAGGTGTGATGTTCCCTCGCGCACTGGTTCCGGCTGCGTCATTGCGCTAAAATTCATCCATGACACTGACACGCGAAGAAATTGACCGCTACAAGCGCCACCTGGTGCTGCACGAGGTTGGCGGTCAGGGCCAGCAGAAGCTCAAGGCCGCAAAGGTGCTGGTCGTCGGCGCAGGCGGGCTTGGATCGGCGGTGCTCATGTATCTGGCCGCCGCAGGGGTGGGTACGCTGGGCATTATCGACGATGACCATGTGAGTCTCGATAATCTGCAGCGCCAGGTCATTCACGTCACGTCCCATGTGGACACGCTGAAGACGGAAAGCGCGGCTGAGGCGATTGCCCGGCTGAACCCGCATGTGAAAACAAAACTTCACAGTGAACGCCTGACTGGCGAGAACGCGCTTGAGATCATCTCTCAATATGACATCGTCGCCGACGGGTCTGACAATTTCGCCACGCGTTATCTCGTCAATGACGCCTGTTATCTGGCCAAACGCCCGCTGGTGTTTGCCGCCCTTGGGCCATTCGATGGCTATCTCACC
This sequence comes from uncultured Hyphomicrobiaceae bacterium, assembly GCA_964402825.1. Taxonomy (GTDB): domain Bacteria; phylum Pseudomonadota; class Alphaproteobacteria; order Rhizobiales; family Methyloligellaceae; genus UBA2767. The sequence continues at coordinate 3,728 of CAYOEI010000425.1, read as the reverse complement.
ACCTTCCGCGCCCATGAGACAGGAGAAGACGGCAAACCATACCCGAACTATCGCTGCATCTTCCCCGAGGCGCCGCCGCCCGGAACGGTGGCCAACTGCTCGGAGGTTGGAATCCTGGGCGCGGTGGCCGGCGTCATGGGCACGCTCCAGGCGCTTGAAGTGATCAAGGAGATCATTGGAGTGGGCGATAGCCTGGCCGGACGGTTGATAATCTATGACGCCCGCGCCTGCCGTTTTGAAACCGTCAAAGTGGCCTGGGATCCGGCCAATCCGTTAACCGGCGAAAACCCGTCAATCACCGATCTTTCCATCCACATGACCCAGTCAATGGCGGAAATCTGCAACGCTTGAATCCCGCCGCGAAAGCCTCAGTCAAAAACTAGAGAAACAGTGATGACGAAGAAAACCTCATTTGAAGTGCTGCACGAATTTGTCGAACCGGCGCGCGCCAATGTGCCGCCCGAGACATGGGATTATCTGATGGGAGGCGCGGAGACCGAAACCTCGCTTCAACGCAACCGCATGGCAATTGACGAATTGGCACTACGCCCGCGCGTGCTGCGTGACGTGGAAAATGTGGATTTAACAGGAAAATTTTTCGGCCATGACTGGCGCCTGCCGGTTCTGCTTGCGCCCATTGGCTCCCTACAGGACATGACGAAAGGCGGCGGCCTGGCGCCGGCGCGCGCCGCGGCGAAATTCGGCGCTGCGCATATGATGAGCATATCCTGCTCACCGGGGCTTGAAGAGGTAGCTGCTGCAGTTCCTGAGTATCCGAAAATCTTCCAGATTTATGTACGCGGAGATGCGGACTGGATCGATGAAGTGGTTCAGCGCGCCATCGACCATGGCTATGTGGCGATTTGTTTTACGGTTGATCTCGACGCATATGGCCGCCGCGAACGCGATATCGCCAAGCGCTACCAGACCACCGCACGGCGCACGGCGCGCAAGGAAGAATATCAGGCGCGGTTCAGCTGGGACGATATGGAGCGCATTCGCAAAAAATTCGACATCCCGCTCATCCTGAAAGGCATTGCCTGCGGTGAGGACGCCGCGCGTGCGGTCGATACCGGGATTGAGTGCGTTTATGTGTCGAACCATGGCGGACGGCAGCTCGACCATTCGCTGGGCTCCACACAGGTGCTGCCGGAAATTGTCGATGCGGTATCGGGGCGCGCGGAGATCATTGTCGATGGCGGGTATATGCGCGGCGCCGACATTGTCAAGGCGATGGCTCTGGGAGCAAACGCCGTCGGCATCGGACGCCTTCAGGGGCTCGCCGCGGCAGCGGGCGGGGAAGACGCAATTGTCCGGATGCTGGAAATTCTGGAGCAGGAAATTAAATCCTGCCTCATGCTGCTGGGCGTAACTTCATTTCAAGAACTCGACCCTTCTTTTGTCACAAAAGTCACGCCCATTCAGCAAAACTGGCTCGATAGCGCCTTCCCGCTTCTCAAGGAAGGATATTGAGCCCAGGCAGCTTTTCGCACGCAGGAGGAGAAATCTCATGGAATATAAACAGCTCGGGCGCACCGGCCTGCAGGTTTCGCAACTGTGCTTCGGCACCATGTCATTCGGCGGCGACGCCAATGAGGAACAGTCGGCGCGCATGTTCAAAGCTTGCCGGGATGCAGGCATTAATTTCTTTGACTGTGCGGACGCCTATTCGAAAGGCAAAGCGGAGACCATCCTTGGCAAGCTGATGCGCTCGCAGCGCGATGAGCTTGTCATTACATCGAAATGCTTCAACCCCATGGGCGATGATATCAATTCAGGCGGCGGCAACCGGCGTCATATTCTGCGCGCCGTCGAAGCCAGCCTTCAGCGCCTCGGCACTGACCGGGTTGATGTTCTTTTCATGCATCGCTGGGACGCGCATGTGCCGCTGGAGGAAACATTGCGCGCGCTGGAGAAGCTGGTTAGCGATGGCAAAGTTCTGTATCTGGGTGCGAGTAACTGGTCCGCATGGCAGATTGCCAAGGCTTTGGGGATTGCAAATAAGAACATTTGGCCCCGGATTGATGTCATCCAGCCGATGTATTCGCTGGTGAAACGCCAGGTAGAGGCGGAAATCTTCCCTCTGGCCCAAGAAGAAGAGTTGGGTGTCATCTCCTATTCACCCATCGGCGGTGGATTACTGAGCGGGAAATATGGCATCAAAAAACGCCCCAATGCCGGACGGCTGATGACCGATCAGGGATATATCGACCGCTATGGCGAGGAATGGGTGTTCGAGACGGCGGAGAATTTTACCAAATTCGCCAAGGATAAGGGCCACCATCCGGTGAGCCTCGCCGTTGCGTGGGCCGCGAAACACCCCGCTCTCACATGTCCGATCATTGGCGCGCGCTCGCTGGAGCAGTTGCAGCCATCGCTGAATTCCATCGAGATAGACATGACTGATGTATTGCACGGCGAAATCGCCGATCTGTCACGCAACCCTCCACCAGCGACAGACCGGCGTGAAGAGCAGGCATGAAAAAGCAAGAATTGCTAAAAGTAATAAAGTTGTAACAATACCGGCTATACAATCTCTGGTTGTATTATACAATCGGAGACACTATGCAAAATTCCACGACCATTGGCACTCTTCCTGGGCACACCCAATCGAGATCATCGCATATCAACGGCGTTCTCAAGTGCATTTTGCTAGCTGGTACAATTGCGGCTTCCTACTGGGCTCTATATGACGTGGAGTGGCAAAGCAGCATTCACGCTCATACTGAAGTCGAAGAAGTGGCAACGATGATCGCACTGATCGTCGGTGTGCTGGCGCTTGTCCGATATAATATCCAGCGGGACGCCCTGTTACTCCTGCTCGGCGTAGCGTTCATTGGCACAGCAGTCCTTGATGGTTACCACTCGGTCGTCACATCATCCCATTTCAAGCATTATATGCCATCTGATCTGCCATCGCTCATCCCGTGGAGTTGGATCGCGTCACGCTGGTATCTGTCAGTGTTCCTGTTTGCCAGCGCAATAGTCTGTCAGATAAATCTTGGGCCGAGGCTTTCGACATCACGTGCAGAATTCATTGCCTATGCAATAGGCGGGACATTTACGCTCTCTTCCCTGCTCTTTTTCTTCTTCTACCCGCTGCCGCCAGCCTACTATCCCGACATGTGGCTTCACCGGCCCGAAGAACTTGTACCGGCGGCATTCTTCTTATTTGCCTTGATAGGATTTACCTGGAAACGGGACTGGGCCAGCGATCCGACAGAACTCTGGCTCATACTGTCGCTAGTGGTTGGGCTTTGCTTACAAATCATCTACATGGCCAACTCTTCCAGCCTCTTCGACCTTGAGTTTGATGCCGCACACTTTCTCAAAATTTTCAGCTACTTTCTGGTCTTTACCGGATTGCTGAAAAGCATGCATTCCAGCTATCGGCAAATTCTCGAGGGTGAAGCCAAGCTCAAACACCAGTCTATGCTGCTCAATACCGTACTTGAGAATGTCGAGGAAGGGATCAGCTACTACGACGAAAAACTGAATCTGAGAATCTTCAATGCCAGATATTTTGAACTGCAGGGCATCCCGGAGGGCACATTCTCCATTGGTGAAAATCTCGAGCATATTTTCCGCTACCGGGCCAAACAAGGAGAATATGGCGAAGGCGATGTGGAAGAAATAGTCAAAAGTAAGATCGGACTCGCCCGTCAGTTTCAGCCCCATAGTTATGAGCATACCCGGCCCAACGGCCAGGTCATCCTGGTCTCTGGCAA
>CAYOEI010000424.1:0-7200 GCA_964402825.1 uncultured Hyphomicrobiaceae bacterium | reverse complement strand
ATCAATCGTGCCGTAGGATATCGCCAGAAAGCGCACCGTGTATGCGAGCACCAGTCCGGCGGCGCTGCCCGTCAGCAGCAGGCCGGTTGAGATGCCGAAGGTGGATCGCATGAACGCATCAAACGCATTGTCGAAACCGGCAAGCGGTATGAGCACGCCGATCGCCAGCACGGTTCCTGGAACCGCATAACCGACGCTCGCCAGCGCGGTTGCCGCGTGGACCAGTTTTGACCGGCTGGCCCGGCAGGCATAGGCAAGGACAACACCAACGGTGACGGCGATAATGGCGGTGGATGTGGCGAGCATGACGGAGTGCCACGCGGCCTTCCAGAACTCTAGCTTCAGCCCCTCGGCGAGGTTTGTTATCGCGGACTCAAACAGGACACTGAAGGGTAAGACAAAGCCAATAAGGACCGGCAGCGCACAGGCGATCATGGCGAGGATGCCGTGAACCGGGCCCAGGCGCTGTTCGGGCAGCAGTGAATATTTACCGGTTGTGTGATGAAAGCGCTGGCGCCGTCTGGCGCTGCGCTCGACATAGATCAGCGTGAAAACGAATACCAGCATGGCGCAGGATATCTGCGCCGCGCCCGGCAGGGACGAGCGCTCAAGCCAGGTTGTATAGATGCTGACGGTCAGTGTCTGGATACCAAGAAACTCGACCGCGCCGATATCGTTGAGGGATTCCATCAGCGCCAGTGTTACCCCGGCAACAAGCGCGGGCCGGGCCAGCGGCAAGGCCACCGACCAGAAGGTGCCCCAGGCCGTGCGGCCGAGCGTGCGGCTGACTTCCAGCACGCATATCGATTGCTGAAGGAAGCTCGCGCGCGCGGTGAGATACACATAAGGGTAGAGTACGAAAGACATCACCAGGATGCCGCCCCACACCGAGCGGATTTCGGGGAACCAGTAATGAGTGGCGTTTTCCCATCCGAATGCGTTACGCAGCCCCGTCTGAACGGTGCCGGAATAATCCAGCAACTCCATGTAACAAAACGCAATAATATATGTCGGCATGGCCAGGGGCACGAGCAGAAGCCATACGAACAGTCCCCGGCCCGGAAAACGGAACATGGTCACAAGCCAGGCGGTTCCAACCCCGATAACAAGCGTTGTGAGCCCGACGCCGAGCATAAGCTCCAGCGTCGTCAGGGTAGAGGAGGGCAGAACCGTTGAAAGGAGATGTGGCCAGGTATCGCCGCTTGAGCGCAATCCAAGCACCGCGATGGCTAGAAGCGGGGCGGCGGCAATCAACGCAATTGCCAGAGCTCCCAGCGACCAGCCCAGATTACCGGAGCTGCGTAATCTGGCGGCTACCAGGCGCAAGGAAGAGCGCATATCATTTGCTGAACTCATGACCTGGGGTCTGGACCCTTATGAGCTAGGTCCGTCATTGAAGCGGACCTTGTCGACCATCTTACTCGCCTTCTTGCGCAGTTTGGCGATCTTCTCCAGTGAGATCGGGTCAGCCTTGAATGTGCCCCAGGACTTCACCAGGTCCGACCAGGCGACGCCGTCAGAAACCGGATATTCGTGGTTCACCTTGGCGTAGATCTTCTGCGCCTCGAGCGACGAGAGGAATTCCATCAGCTTGACGCCATTGTCCCTGTGCGGCGCGTATTTCGCCAGCACGACGCCGGAGATGTTGATATGTGCACCGCGTCCTTGCGTGTTGGGGAACAGCATCTTGACCGACTTGGCCCATTCCTTCTGAACAGGCTTCTTTTCATTGGTCTGCATCTTGGCCATGTAATAGGTGTTGCCGATGGCGATATCGCAGGTGCCGGAATAAACCCCCTTTACCTGCGCGCGGTCGTTACCGGCAGGTTTCTGGCTGAGATTAGCCTTGAGACCTTCGAGCCATTTCAGCGTCTTTGCTTCGCCATTATGGGCGATCATGGATGCGATCAGCGCGACATTATAGGCATGCTGGCCCGAGCGGATGCAGATTTTGCCTTTCCATTTAGGATCAGCAAGTTCTTCATATGTGATGGCGTTCTGGGCAACCCGTGCCCTGGACGCATAAACCACGCGCGCGCGCCGGGTCAGGCCGAACCAGTTGCCTTTCGGGTCGCGATAGGCGGCGGGAATGTTCTTGTCCAGGATGTCCGAACTGACGGACTGTGAGATGCCTTTCGTAACGGCGCTGGTGAGGCGGCCTATATCAACCGTCAGCAGCACATCGGCGGGGCTGTTCTTGCCTTCGGTTGCAATGCGCTCAATCAGGCCCTTTTTGGCATAAATCATATTGGCCTTGATGCCCGTCTTACTGGTAAAGCTCTTCAGCAGCGGCTTGATCAGATAGGGCTGGCGGTAAGAATAGACATTCACTTCACCTGCCGCCTGGGCAACGGTTCCGAACGCAACTGAGGTCAGGAGAGTCAGTGCGGCGTACCGGCCCGCACGCAGGGTTCTAAGGTAGTTCATTTCTTTCCTCCAATAATCGGAGGTTAAAGCTCCGACATCGGTTGACACATCGCTGTTGGAGGGGGGTCCAAAGCGTGGCTCAAGATGGTCCGGCCATGCGGGCTTTGTCAAATGTATCTTTCGCGATTGTTCAACTATTAGAATGCTTCTAATGCTCCAATATTAAAACTAGAATTATTCCAATTAAAATTTGCAAGTAATATAAAGTATATATATTAGTAATACTATATTATAACTAGTTAATTACAAAAAAATATAAATATCCAGAGCGATTATTCGTCATGACAACACGTCTCTGACGGCAGTTTTTTCGCGCCATGACAGGACAATTTGACGCAGCGATTAGCCATAATCAAACGTTGGTGAGGGGCCCGGTCCTGAGAGTGCGAAACTGTTGGTGAAGTTGTTTGAGAATACATGGATTAATTTACCTGACCGTATGCGCAAGGGCGAGTCCGGCGCATCTTGGTTTTGAGAATTGCCCCTTATTCGTAATCTGGCGTAAATACCAAGGGCTTCGGGACTGAAAGAGCTGAATCGGAGGTCAGTTCATGACTGTAAAAAAGGCGGCGATCATCGCGGTGTATCTGGGTATTGCCCTGGCGGCTGTGTATGGGATTCCATATTTGAACCAGGTGATGTCGGTCGCCTCGGCCTTTTATGCCAAGACATTGTGCTCTGGTGTTTTTGTTGCCGGGCGCGCGCCGCGCGATGTCATTGCGCGCGATGTGCTGGCTGATATGTCGGCCGGCTTGCGGCGCTGGAAAGGTGAGGTTGATCGCGAACGCAACATCGCTACCGCCTCCCTGTTCGGCCTGGCGGAGCGCCGTGCGCTGTATCGTCCCGGGCTTGGATGTACATTGATGACGCAGACAAGCGCCGACGCGCTTTTAAGGCAAGTCAGAAATTATTCCCCGCCTCCTGCGCCTGCGCACTCCACGGCGCTATGGCCCGAAGGAAGCACGGTCGAGTTACCGCGATCCATCGAGGGCGTTGATACGCAAAAACTCACAACCACCCTGAAAGAGGCCTTTGCCGAGCCTAATCAGGACACCACGCGGCGCACCCGCGCCCTCATTGTCGTTCACAAGGGCCGCATCGTCGCCGAGCGCTATGCACCCGGGTTTGGGCCCGATACACCGCAATCTGGCTGGTCCATGGGCAAAAGCGTGCTCAACGCGCTGATTGGCACGCTCGTTGAGAGCGGGCGTTTGAAACTTCGGTCGAACCGCTTGTTCGCGCCGTGGCGGGGCCAGGGCGATCCGCGCGGCACCATTACGGTCGATGATTTGCTGCGGATGGTGAGCGGACTTGATTTTGACGCGCCCCATACGCGCATGCTGTCCGATGTTCGCAAGATGCTGTTCCTCAAAAGGGACGGTGCGGCCTATGCGGCCTCGGAACAACTGGCAGCCCCGGTTGGAAGCTCCTGGTTTTACGCCAGCGGCTCCACCATGCTTCTCGCCCGCGTCATGGGTGCAGCCGTTGCCGGACCACAGGCCCGGTATTTCTCATACCCTCACAAGGCGCTGTTCGGCCCGCTTGGCATGAGCAGTGCTGTCCTTGAGCCCGACGCGGCCGGCACTTTTGCCGCCCCGGCCTTTATCTATGCCTCGGCGCGGGACTGGGCGCGCCTGGGGCAACTCTATCTCAATGACGGGAAATGGGGGGGCAAACAAATCCTGCCCAAAGGGTGGGTAAGGACGTCTCTCAAACCGGCGCCGCATTCCGGCGGCCAATATGGCGCGCATCTGTGGCTGAAAATTCCGGACTTTCTACGCCCTGAACCAGCGACCGCTCACGCACTGCCGGAAGACGCCTTTTTCATGCTTGGTTATGACGGTCAGATGGTGGCGATCATACCATCGGCTCAGCTGGTGGTGGTGCGCCTTGGGTTGTCACGCAGACGCGACGCCTGGGATCATGAGGCGTTTTTGCACGCTCTGCTTCAGGCGTTTGGGACTGAGGGTTAGGTATGAGTCCATGACCTAGAGATCATCGGCGTTCTATAAGAAAGTTAGTACGTTACGTTAAAGTCCGTATCAGGACGATATCGGGCGGGGAATATCGAGGGAAATGAAATTGGTAACGATCGTCAAAATGGATGCCGCCGAACACGGTCACCCCAAATACGTCCGCACCAAGATTATTGACCCAGCTGTTGCACGCCATCATGGAGGGAGGGTCAAGTTGTCCGGCGATGGCTTGATTGCTGAATTTGCCCGCAGTAGCGATGCTCTTGGCTGCGCGATTTATATCCAGAAGAAATTGATCGCACGAAACGGACCGCAGGATAATGATACCAGCATTGCGCTGGCAATCGGCATTCATCAGCGTGATGCAAACGCAGCGGGAGAAGATATTTCAGCTCATGATTTGAAAATCTTAACCCAGTTGCAAAACGCCGCCAGACCAGGCGGCATCGTCTTGTCCAAACAAATTTTCGATTCTGCCGGCGGCACGGTTAAGGCGCAGCTTGTATCTCTCGGAGCGCTTGCCATCGAAGGTATTGAGGAGCCTGTTCAGGCATATCGTGTCGATATGGCTGAGCTTTCAGCTGGCCCAAGCGTGATACGCTTTGGCGCCTATGAGTTGGATACCGCGCGCTTTGAACTTCGTAAAGCGGGGGTGCAAATCGCTGTTGAGCCTCAGGCTTTTGATCTTATGACCTATCTGGCCAGGAATAATGAGCGGACCGTATCCAAGGAAGAAATCCGCGCCGAGATTTGGAACGACAGGATCGTTTCTGAAGCCGCCCTCAGCTCTCAGATCAAAGCGGTTCGAAAAGCGCTCGGTGATGATGGCAAATTGCAGCAAATTATCCGGACAATTCATGGACGGGGTTTTCGCTTCGTTGCGCCTCTCAATGACGGGCCGGGAGGAATGCCGTCTCACGGACAGGAAAATGAAAGCCCGGCATTTTCCGGGATGGGAAACAGGCCGTCAGTTGCGGTGCTGCCGCTGGAAAACCTGATTGACGATCATTCGCAAGATTATTTTGCGGACGGCATCACCGAAGATGTCACGACCGCATTATCCAAAAACCGCTGGCTTGCAGTCATCGCACGCAATTCCGCCTTCGCATTTCGAAATTCGACCGAAGGAGTAAGGTCGATAGGTGAAATGCTGGGCGCCAATTACATCGTGACGGGAAGTGCACGCAAAGCCGGTACGCGAGTCCGGGTTTCGGTGCAGCTGGTGGACACGGAAACCGGGAGCAGTGTGTGGTCTGAAAAGTTCGACCGGGATATGGCCGATATCTTTGACCTTCAGGATGACATTACCGAAATGGTGACTGCGCGCATCGAATCCGAACTCGGCCTGACCGAACAGCGCAAAGCGGAAAGGCGGCCCCGGATAAATCTCGGAGCATGGGATCTCTACCAGCTGGGTGTGTCGGAGTTTTACAAGTTCACCGGCGAATCAAACCTGAAATGCCAGGATCTGCTTAGGCAATGCCTTGAGCTGGATGCCGATTTTGCCTCTGCCTACTCCCGGCTGGCATACGCGATCGTGCTGAGCATGGTCTACTTCGATGCCTCACCAGATCAGGCGCGCATGGATGAGGCATTGGTGGCGGCAAGAAGAGCGATCGAGCTGGATAGCCAGGACGCCAACAGTTATTTTACAATTGGCCGCGTGCACCTCGCACGCCGGGAGTACGACCTTGCCATCGATGCGCTTGAACATGCAATAAATCTCAATCCTTGCCTGGCCGTGACTTATTGCGGACTTGGCGATTCACTGGCTTATGAAGGGCGATTGGATGAGGCAATAGATCAATTTGAGATTGCCATGAGGCTTAGCCCCCATGACCCTTTTCGATGGGCATTCTATGCGTACCGCGCGCTTGCCCATCTGTTTCGCGGCGATTTTGACGATGCCGTCTTGTGGGCTCGAAAGTCGGTACAAATCCCGAATGCCCAATACTGGTCCCATGCGCATCTGGTTGCGGCGCTGGGTCATCTGGGCGACTCCGAACAGGCGGCAAAAGCCCTTGCAGAGCTTATGCGGGTGAAGCCGGAATTCTCTTTGAACTTTGCTCGCGAGCATTTGTTTTATCTAAAAAGGGAAGATCAGATGGAGACCTATATAGCGGGGCTCACAAAAGCCGGCGTGATCTGACGCAGTCACATATGCACAGATAAAAAAGGCGCTGCCCGGGGCATCCCGGGCAACGCCGTAGTGTTAGAAAACAATAGCGCTAAAACGCCATGGTACGCCGTTGCGCCGCGGCTTCGACAACAACTGCCGCGCCCATCATCTCAGCATTTGCGACCAGGTTATCTGTGGTCAGCTCGTAAGTTTCAGCGCAAGGGGGGCATACACCGATACGGCCGCCGCTTTCGATGAACGTCTCCAGCAACTCGCTGACCGGAGGGAAACTCCGGGTGGTGAGTTTGTCGGCTGATCCTCTGCGGGCAAGCTCAACGCCTTCGAGCGAGAGCCACAGAAGGACGTCGCCGCCCATGGCAAGTGCGGTATTGGCCAGCACCAGCGGTATCGCGACCCTGTCGACGTCGCCATTAAAGCTTGTCAGGGTGTAAAGATATTCGGTCGGTGTGTTGTTTTGCTCAGTCATGATTGCGTTTTCCATTTTTAAAAAATTTCGTGATTGTTGAATTAATGAGCGGGGTTGGTGCCGGTGATCACCCAGGAAGAGCTGTCCATGACAATCCCGTCGGCTTCGATTTTCTGTTTGTTGATTGCTTCAGTCAGAGCGTCCTCAATCTGGCCGCGTTTTTCTTCTGCCTCCGCGCCGGCCTCGCGAAA